>NZ_CATQFV010000051.1:0-11790 GCF_958267435.1 Neisseria benedictiae | reverse complement strand
GCTTAGGGAGAGTAGGGGGGATACGACCTTAGTTTTAGTATCCGTAATTTCATCATTTTTTTCGTCAAGGGAATATACACAGAGGATGATTCAAAACCGGCAGGCAAAAAAAGACCGCTTCTGAACTGCACCCCAAAAGTTGGACATCTTACCGACTTTAGGAGGTGCAGTTTTTTATGGCAAAATATTCAGATGAATTCCGACTTGCCGTCGTCCAATACTATTTGGCAGGAAACGGTAGCACAAGAACAGCAAACCATTTTTCTATTTCTGATTCATTGGTACGCAGATGGGTGACAAGATACAGATTACACGGAGAGAGCGGCATCAAAAAGCATACGACAAAATATTCGGTCGAATACAAACTTGAGGCAATCCGCCCGGTGATGGGGCAGGGAATGTCCCAAAAAGCTGCCGCAGACCAACTGAATCTGCCCGACTGCTCCATCTTGCTGCAATGGTTGCGCCTCTACCGTTTGAATGGTATTAACGGTTTAAAGCCCAAACCCAAAGGAAGAAAGCCCGTGAAAAAACAGCATCCGCCGCAAACGAAAAAATCCGACTATCTGAAAACCAAGGAAGAACTGCTTGCGGAATTGGCTTAACCCCGAAAGTCTATATGTTGAACACCGGCCTGATGGCCTACCTGACCAAATGGCTGACACCAGTAACCATTCAAAACGGATCCAAGAGCGGGCAGTTTTTTGAAAATTTTGTCGTGGGCAAAATCATCAAATCCTTCCACAACCAAGGCCAAGAACCGCCGATTTATTTTTACCGCGACACCAATCAAAAAGAAATCGACCTACTGATCGAACATCGGCAGATGCTGTATCCCGTTGAAATCAAAGCCACCGCCAATCCCAATAAAAAAATGGCCGCCGCTTTCAACCTGCTGCGCAACACGCTGCCGGCAAACGAATTGGGCATCGCCCACGGTACGATTATCAACCAGTATCCGCAAAAAATCTGGTTGGCGGAGAATTTGGTTGCCGTGCCTGCAGCCTATGTTTGAGGCTGCCTGAAACTATTTTCGAGCTAACGCTTTATCTTTCTTTTTACGACACCCTCGGCGGAAATTTCCTCATTTTCTGTTGTTGAGCCGATGAAATAATCTTGGTCGTAGTGGTAAAACAGTTCGTCCAAAATACGTATCGGGTTGGTCATGCGGTCATCTCGCAGGTGTAACAGATCCCGTTCGCGCAGAACGTACAGCTCATGCCCTTTGGCCATGCGGAAATATTGCCATAAACTCATTACCTGCAAAGGTGGTAGGTCATCATCTGCGGTATTACTGACATACAGCCCATACAGCTGCAACAGGGTGGTCAAGGCCATCATCGCTTTATTATTGTCCGAACCAGAATATTGCCGCCATTTTGCCAGCTTGGCTTTGGCAACTCGCGGAATGACTCGCACATACTCGATGTTTTTTTCGGGGTGTGCGGTGGTTTTGGGAGCCAGTTCTTCAGGCAAACCGGATCCGGGTAACACCGTCTGCCACGTTTCGCCCCAAACCGGTTTTTGTTTCGCCTGCGCGTATTCTTCCAGCCGAATATAGATGTCTATAGCCATGCGGACGGCTTCTTCAAACGAATAATCCCAAGCCCGGCCATCAGTTTGCACGGCTATGCCCGCAGCGGGATCGTATTGCCGTAGTCGTTCGGTTGCTTCCAGTTGGTAGGCACTTGCCCACATGTTTACCACGCGGTACAAGGTTAGGGGCAGCCGTAAGGCCAAATCTTCCCATTCTTCAGTTTCTGAAGCTGTATTTTCAGGTAGCCCGACCGGATAAAACACGGCGGGGAAAAAACGACCCCCGTATGCAGGCTGGGTGAAAACAACTTGCGGCCTGTTGCCCAAACGTAATTCGATCTTACCCAGCTGTGATTCTGGTGCTGCCAGGATCTTGAAAGCGTCTGCTATTTCCTGTCCATCAAGATCGTAGAACACGAAGCCGGCATGCTGCAAAAATAACACAATCGCAAAATTGATAAACACACTGGAACTGACATTGTAGCCGCTCATGCGCCGCCAGCAGGTTAATGCCGCCCCCACGTCCTGCTTCAAGTTTCCATTGGGAAAACGGCAGGTAAAACGGAAACTGTTCCAGCCGTTAATGATGGGGGCATCTATAAAATTAAATGTGTTGTCATAAAATTGGTACTGTTCAGCCGTTTTGGCGATGGCAGCCTCCACGGCCCAGGTAACGCAGTCGTTCATAGTGATGACCAAGCCATCTGGATTGTATACGCTAAGCAGATCGGCCGCCTTCTGCAGGCAGACCCTCGGGATCTCGTTTAACAGGATCTGCTCACTCCACTCTTCCGTCATGGTGGCAGCCGCCTTCTCGGCCTTCGCTGCCTTGCGCATCTTTCGGGCAGACCAAGCTGCCAAATGCGCTGAGTCAAATACAACTGATTCTTTCTCTGATTCTTTTTGTTCAATCATTTTCTAAGAGTCATCTACGGATAACAGAACTGATTCTACTGTAAGTATCTGTACTAAACAAAATCATCTAGTAGGATTTGTAGAATCCCGCCAATAACACTCATAAATTAAACTTGAAAAGCATTAATTGACAAACTAAAGCATTTTTGATATTTTCTCTTTAGGTAATTCTTAGATAAACTTATTGACAGATTATTCAAGGAGCCGCCATGGCCTTCTCTAACGATATCCGGGTTGATGCCATTGTAGCCACCCATGAAGAAACACAGGCAATGTTTGCACCAGTTGAATCAAATACATTGAATCATCATGGTTCTGATGGTTCTAGTCGGAGCAACCGCCGAGGAATCGAAGATCAGCCAGCTGATACCTTTCCAACAATCTGCTTGGTGGATGAGGAGCAACAACCGTCTCTGCGGCAGTTGATCACGCGATGTGGCCAACAAAAAGAGGGCTATACCCATAAAGTCATGTTGCAAAAATTGATGAATCCCAAGAAGTTGGTTTTATTTAAGAATATTGAGTATGTGCTGGAAAAATTGAATTCGTTGGCACAGAAAATGCCAAATTTCAAAGAAGTGATTCTGGATGTGCAGGCACAAGTCGTGCTGCAGGGAAGGATAGGGCAAGCCTTGGTCTGCCAGCCGATGATATTGGTTGGCAATCCGGGAACGGGTAAAAGTCATTTTGTTAGCGAGTTGGCTGTGGTTTTGGGTTTGCCCCTCTTCGAGAAATCGTTTGAAAACGTGACCACCGGTGCGGCCTTAAGCGGGACAAGCAGCAAATGGATCAACGGCGCACCAGGTGCGGTGGTGCAGAGAATGTCGGATAGCGATACCGCCAATTTCCTATTTTTTATTGATGAAATCGAAAAAGCTGTGAAAGACGAGCGCTATCCTTCCCCTTTAAATGTACTGCACTCGCTGTGGGAATCGGAAACTGCCCGAAAATTTCACGATGATTTCCTAGAACTGCCGATTAATACTGCTTATATCAACTGGATCGCGGCGGCAAACAGTTTGAACCGCATTCCGGCCAGTATCCTGTCTCGGGCAACCGTTTATCACATCGCGTTGCCGACAACGGAACAAATGCACCGGATGATTGATGGTTTTTATGCCTCCTACCGTGCCGAATACCGGATGGAACATTGCACCCCGGCTAAATTGAATGACGAAGTGGTTCGTGCTTTGGCAAAGGAGTCGCCACGTGATGCCAAAAAAAGGCTGGGCCTGGCTCTGGCTCGGGCGTTCTTGGCGAATAGTCAATATGCCGAAATTAAGTTACATCATCTGCCGTTGCTATATGGCAATGTGTCACAGACAGAGGATGAATGCGTATCCATTACCGGGCTGCTACATTAAGGAGGTGCTACATCATCATAGGCGGGTGTTGCTTTTCCAGTTTGGCACAGAACTCTTCCAGTACAAGGCTGGGGTTCAGCTCCAGTGCTTGGCAGTATCTCACAAACTCGGTAATGTCTAAGCGCCGCTCACCCGTTTCAACCTTCCCGATAAACGACAAAATGACCCCCATGCGTTCTGCCAACATTTTTTGGGTTAAATTCAGCTCCAAACGGCGGCCGACTAAGGTTTGCCGCAGCCATGCCATTTCGGGGGAATAAAGGGAGGGACGCATTCTTTTCATAGGAAAATCATAGTGTATTGCTTAATATTCCCCAATTTGGGATAATAGGATATTGCAGGTTGTTAACCTATATCTTTGAACTTGAGCCTACCCTTCAGGCTATCTGATAACTGTGTGATTTTTTACAGGAGAACATTTGATGAAGAAGTCAATATACCTATTACCTTTAGTGAGCTTGTTGACCGCATGCGGTGGCGAGCCGAGCAATAGCGACATTAAAGGAGTGCTGGCGGAAACCTTGGCACAGATGAATCATTATTCGACGGGAAATCCGATGGCGGGCGAAATGTTGGAAAAGATACAAAGCAACCTGTCTGTCAGCAAAGCGGGAAGCTGTGTGAAGGACGATACAGAAGGGAAGCGCTTTGAGTGCCCGATCAGCTACGAAGTCGGCGAATATGAAATCAACGGGATGAAAGTACCTGCCTATACCGGTTCGACTACCATTGTGCTGGTTCGCACCGATTCAGGCTGGACAGCACATTAAACACTGCCATCTGTTTTTTCTTTTTAACTTTCCCATAAGGAGCATGGTCATGACGACTGAAAACCAAAACAATGCCTCCATCACAAATACATCTAGTGCCGGTAATGGCATCAGCAAACGCTTGGTGGCGGCCTTGTTGGCCATATTTTTGGGTTGCTTGGGCGCACATAAGTTTTATTTGGGTATCAATAAGGTAGGTTTGATCTATCTACTGGTCAGCATACTGGGATCTTTTTTGTTAATCCCAATACTCGTGATCAGCGTGTTAAGCCTGATTGACGGCATCAAATACCTGATGTGTAGCGATGAAGAGTTTGAGCGTGTGTATGTACAGGGCAAAAAGGCTTGGTTTTAATCCTTAACCCTTAATCCAACGTTTAGGCTGCCTGAAAATCATCAGGTAGTCTAAACACCGGTTACTATTTCTTTTAACTCACTTTTTCTTCGAAAAGGGAAGCAAGGATGAAAAAATTAGTTTGTATTGCCATGTTGACTGTATCATTAGTCGCTTGCTCTAAAAAGGATGCTAATAATAGCAATTTTCAGGAAGCTATCCAGAAAGGCTTTGATGAAGGTAGGGCAAACCACAGCGCAGGAATGTGTTTAAGCATCAATACAAATGGAAGCATGCGACTAGGTATTATTTTTGATGAGGACAGCCAAAAGATTTCTATTAGCGACGCTTCTTCTGATGATGTTACCCAAGAACGTATTGACACTTTAACTGATGCTGGTTTGATTGACCCGGAATCTAATGATGGACATACCTTTAAGGTAAGTGAAATGGGGAAACCATTTTTGCGCAATGTCCTCGACAATAGATTTCCAGCTTTTTGTACAGGTAGATACACCATCAAGGTTGAATCATTCAGCGAGCCAGTCAACGATGGCAAACGCACGTATTCAGAGGTTGCCTACACTGCGACGCTCGTTGATCAAGCTCCGTGGTTAAATAATCAAAAAGTTCAAAAAGCTATGTCATCTAGGGTAATGGAACCGCATTATGCTACTGTTTATCTAACCGATAATGGTTGGGTTATGGAAGATAATAGCGATACTGCTGGTATGAAAACAAGTATTCTACCAGAACCGAGCTTATACATGTATTGATGCAGAAAAGTTTTAGAAATCAACAGTATTGTTTACACTTTCAGCTTTTTCTTGAACAGTCGATTCAGCAGATATTTGATATTATCAAGGATATCAATCAGCACGAAAAAATCTCTGTGTTTTTGATAATGGCGGAAAAGTGTAAACAATACGACGTTTTCCAATATGTGTAGCCTTTATGCAATGCAACAAACCAAGAAATACGGAGTTGCTAATAATGAACAAGCTGATTTTGAATACTAAATTAAAAACCGTCGCAGCTGTCTGTGCAACGATATTCCTGACCGCCTGCGGAGGCGGTGGTGGCGGCGGAGGCGGAAGTTCTCCCGACTGGAACAGTACACCTACCGCGCCCGGTGTTTCCAATACCGGCAGTGCCGATACCCCAGACACCCCCGAACCGGACAAGCCGGGCTTCGGCAACAACTGCAAAGGCTACGCCCTCTGCGTGGCAGACCATCTCAAACCGGACAGTACGGAAAATGCACCGGCACCGAATTTGAACATCAATCCTGTTGCAGGTGAACTCCCCCCTGTTTTAAACGGATATCCCGAAGCTAATCCGCATCTGGATTTTAACGACCTGACCCGGTACAAAAACGCGATTAACCTGAAAACCGCACACGATCTCGGCTACAAAGGCAAAGGCGCGGTTGTCGGTGTGGTCGATGACGATATATCCGATTATGCCGAACTGTTCGGCAGCACGACCCGCATCAGCCGCGGGTGCAGCGGCCACCTGGACGGAATCTCGGAACGAGACAGACTAGCCTGTCCCGGCATAGTATCCGACGGTACGGAAGACATGAATATCGATCCGGCGTATCTCACCGTCAGAGTCCGCCCGTTTGATCGGGATGACAGCGCGGAACTCAAAGGTGTGTTCCGTGATTTCGACGACCCGACTTTTCAGCACGGCGCGCCCCACTCGGGCACGTTGAACCATATGGATGAAGTCAGCTATCTGCTTGCCGGACGCGCCGTACCCGGCTACGGCACGGGCGGCGTAGCGCCGGAAGCCAAACTGGTCGGCTATGACGTGCGGGGCAAATTCGATGAAGATAGCATTACTGAAGGCTGGCAGTATGCCATCAGTAAAGGCGCGAAAATCATCAATAACAGCTATGGTGTATCGGATATGAATGATGCCGGGCACGTTGCCCAGTTTAATACGAATGCCAATTCACCGCGCTTTCGCAAGATGGACGAATATATCCGCAAAGACGGCGTGCTGTTTGTCTTTGGGGCAGGAAACGATGGGCTGACTCATGGCAGCTACTACGGCTATCTGCCATACGCCTATCCGAAAGCGCAAAAAGGCCTCATCGTAGCCGCCGGGGTGGAAAACGACGGTACGATTGCCCAAAATTCGAACCGCTGCGGCCTGATGGCGCAATGGTGCCTGTCCGCACCCTATCAAGCCGGTGTTTTGTTTAAAGGCCGTCAATACGTGGACGCCCGGGACAAAAATATGATTATCCGAGGCTCGAACGACAAACCGCTTCTCGATTTGGAAGCCCGTGGAACGTCGTTGTCCGCCCCCCTTGTCAGCGGAACGGCGGCGCTGGTGTTGGGCCGCTATCCGTGGATGTCCAACGACAACCTGCGTACCACCATCCTGACTACCGCGCAGGACATAGGCGCCAAAGGCGTGGACAGCGTGTACGGCTGGGGATTGCTCAATGCCGGAAAAGCAGTCAAAGGACCCGCGCAGTTCGCCTTCGGTATGTTTGATGCGAATGTGACAGGCGAGGACACCGTGTCTTTCTTTGAAAACGACATCAGCGGCAATGGCGGATTGAACAAAACCGGCGACGGCCGCCTCATCCTTGACGGTGAAAACACCTACACGGGCGTGACCAATGTAATGGGCGGCATGCTCTCCGTCAACAAAAGCATTACTTCGGACGTATATAGCGGAAGCAAGTTCCATTTGAACGATAATGCCAGAGTGAAAGGCAATGTACAGGTTGATGTCAACGGCTTCCTCTTTGGCGGCAACAACAGCACCATCGACGGCAATCTGACCTTTACTCAAAACGGCAATCTGTTTGTCCAGTTGGGCGATGTCCTCAATGTGACCGGCAAAACCGAGTTTGGCGACACCGGCGGTATCTGGCTGGGCGGCGTAAGCAAATACTACGCCCGTCCGAACGAACGCCTGATTACCTTCCTGCGTTCAGAGGGCGGCATTACTGCAAAAGACGGACAGGTTCAGCGCGTCTATGCCGACGGCGAGATGGTCTCCCGCGACAATGTCGGCACCGCCACAGGCAAAGACCTGTACTACAGTCTGCGCCGCAACAATGTCAATACCGTTGCCATGACGGTTAAAGAACGCCTCGATCCCGTACTCGCCCATAATGTCGTACAGGGCGGACGCAACCTCGAAAACCTGATGGAGGAAGCCGACAAACTGAGCGACAAAGAATTGGCAACCGGTTCTTACGCGCAGACAGGCAGGTTGCTCATCCGCGCCCAAAGCGAACGCACGGACGGAACCGCAACCATGTTGGAACAGTTGGCCGCCGGGATTCACGCCAACAGCACCAATGTCTTTGCGGAGACTCAAAGCCGCCGCCTGAAATCGACAGCCGACAAACTTGACCGACCGCTTAAAACCGGCGAAACAGATGTCTTTGCCGAAACCAAACGCGACACCGGCGACTGGAAACACGGGGCGGCGTCCGGCGGTCTGACCGACTTCCGCCAAACCGTGGGTGTCAAATACCAGGCGGGTGAACAAACCACACTTGCCGCCGCGTTTGACGCCGGTCAAACCAAATGGGACGAGAACACTCGTGGTAGCGCAGCCGTCAACAGCTTCGGCCTGAATGCCGGTGTCCGTCACAATCTGGACAACATGACTTTTGTCAAAGCCCTGTTGGGTTACAGCGGCTACAAGAACAAAACCGCCCGCCTGAACGGTGTCGATATCCGCGCCGAAGGTGAAGCAGAAGGTTCGCTGACACAGGCAGCCCTATTATCCGGTTTCCGCTTCCCCGTTTTCGGCAGCGGCCTGCTGGAGACCGAAATAGGTGCCCGTTTGGATATACTCAGACAAAAGGCGTTTGAAGAAAAAGGCGGTGCGCTGGCATGGAAAGCCGAGAAACTCTCCGAAACCACCCCCGTCGGACTGCTCAACGTCCGCCTGACACAACCGCTGAACGACAAAACCGCCCTCTTCGGTTTTGCAGGTGTCGAACATGACTTCAAAAAACGCGATTACGCCCTGACGGGTATGTTCAAAGGTGCGAATCAGGCTCGTGGCAAAACCGGTGCATGGGATATGCCGCAAACCCGTTGGAATGCCGGTCTCGGTATCCGCGCGGAATTGGGCAGAGGTTGGAGCGCCTTCGGCAATTACGAGCACACAGGCAGCAGCCGATACAAAAGCAACAGCCTGAAAGCCGGTGTCGGATATCGGTTCTGACCGTCAAAAAAACGCCATGTTTGAAACGTGGCGTTTTTCTTCAAGCTGACGTATTTCCGTGCAATAACCCTACCCGAAGCCCTAAAACGCACAGAAAACGCCGCAGCGCGCCAAAAACTGGCAGAGCTGCGGCGGATGTTGGACGAGCACCTGAGTTGAGATTGCTCAATGCGGAGCACCCGAATATTTCGGGAAGCTTGGGAAGCTAGCTTGTATGATTGGGATATGAACGCATTGCCTCTTCTAATTTTAGGAAATCAATACAAAATCTATCATATCCAAATCTCTTGGTAATGGCATATTCGTATGTTTTTAAAGCTATGCCTAAAAGTTTGGCTTTATTCTCTTCTTGTTTAATGAAGTTAATTTCGTTTATGAGTAGAGATGTGTATTTAGGGTCTTTGCTTCGCTCTGATGCAAAATCAATCTCAGTTATTGCGCATTCTGGTATTGGCAGCATAAATGCTGTTCTAACGGTAGCTATTTGTTTTCCTCCTTGAGAGACTTTAAAGTCTGGGCGATTATTTTTCTTTTGCGAGGAAAGTGGTGCGAAGTAGGATATGCCATTAATTGATAAAATAACACCAACGAATGGACGAACGTTGCCAGTCTTTATTTGCGGGACGCGAGAATCAAAATTTCTTAAATAATTCAGGTAGTTATCATTTATCCTGTATAATTTCATCTTAAAATTCCCATAAAAAAAGGACACTAAATATTTTAGTATCCTTTTTATAAATTATGTAGCACTTACGGTAGCTGACACCAATTATGTAGCACTTACGGTAGCTGACACCAATTTGTTTCTTGATTTGATTGTACCAAAAATTTTGTTAATTGGCGTTAAGTTAATTTGATATATCTTTATTTTTTTTGTTTTGGACGGCATAGGTTTTCCACGTCTATACCAAGTAGCGCGGGAAATGCCGAAGTGTTCCCACGGTTTATTACGGCTGATAGAGTTCTCTCGGTCAGGATTGCAGTAGGGGGTTCTTTTTTTTCCATAAGGTCAAATTTTCCTTTTCCGATGAAGACAAATGCGGTTCCATCTTATCCAGTAGCCGGTACACTGCCTGTTTGTCTTCCGGTGCGGGAAACCACTCATCCAACATTACTGTTCCAAGAATACCGTCTTGTGACACAGTGGTGTACAGGAGATCAACACAGGCGCGCGGATGGTCGGCAAGCCACACCGGCGCATTTTCTGGGAAATAACCCATTCTATTCAGCCTTGCCGTGCCGTCAATAATACCGTCTCGGCCAAGCAGATCGTTGGTATTTTTCTTTTGCCCTTCCCCATAGATATAGATATCTTCCGGGAAAGCATTATCGTGTAATGAACCGGCGCTGTGCCAATCGCCGGTTCCGTCCGGGCTGATGATATCCAAGGCAACAATGCTGCTGACATATCTATCGGGTGTCGTAGGTGGAATATATAGCATGACAAGTCTCCTAAAATATCTTTAACGTGTCGTTTTTTCGTGTTTTTCGTGCAATATCACACCTTTTGGCGTGCGTAAATTCAAACGGAAAAATCCCGTATGATTTCCGGATCGGATTTGGGTGCGTATTTTTTCACCGTATTTTCGTAAGCATGAATAAAATATTCTTAAAACTGCGTATATTCCCCTGTCTCATAGTAGGAGATAACGGCGGATGAATAATCCCGATAACTGTCCGAATCCAGTACGCATGGAAAAATTTTCTCCCTCATCAAGGAGAGAGCCATACAGTTTCTGGCGGTGCGTTTGTTGCAATCCTTGAAAAATTGCAGGTAGGCCAAATTATTAGGGACTGTACTAGATAACGGTTAAAAACCCCATTCGAACGAAATGGCAAGGTTTATACCGTCGTTGTCCTTAATGCGCAATCAGCAACATTATTGCCGATTATCCGAGAGAAAGTTAAGTCTGATGGCATTGTGTATACGGATACCTTTCGTAGTTATGATGTACTTGATGTCAGTGAATTTAGCCATTTACGCAAGTTTTCCAGTATTTGACTGGCAATTTAAAACAATCGGAATTTGTCCCATTTGTCGGCCAAGTCTTTACTTGCTTGGCCGTTTGAATTTAAAAAGCAGTCTATCTACTTTCCGACCTTTTTTTCTGTTGTAAGGTCTATGACCCAATAGCATTCCCAAAGAGCATTTTGGACGGTATTTAAAGGAATGTGAATAGCGGTTTAACAACAGTGAAATAGAATCTAAAATTCAGATTTGAAGACAATTAGTTAATGGGAATTTGGTCTAGTTATCTAGTACAGCCCCAAAAATTATGCACAAACCTCAATCACAAGCCATTATTTAAATAACTTTCATTTTTTACTTTGCTCTTTTATTTCGGATATACATTTGTGAACGATTTCCTGACAACCTAGATTCAAAAATATCAATTACACTCACTAAATCTCCCAACTTCGTATAACCATAATTTTTACTATCAAAAGATGATTGGTTATTGATAATCTTCCCAACATTACTCAATAATGCCCAACCGTCTTCATCACAACTATTGGCAATGGCTTCTCTTAATAAATTCATTAATGTGGTATCACATTTAAGTTCATTAGCAGTTCTCTTCCGAATTTGAGCTGGTTGAGCATTTGTCCCACTACTTTTATCAAAACTTGCATCTAAAAATAAAAATTTGCTACATGCAGC
>NZ_CATQFV010000050.1:0-2419 GCF_958267435.1 Neisseria benedictiae | reverse complement strand
GCACTTTCCATTGGTGCCGGGCGATGATTTGGCCGTTTCCGTTGTAGTCGAAGCAGGTGATGCTGTGGCGGTTGGCAGCACGGACGAGGTTGCCGTCCGGGTCGTATTGGTAAGCGGCCTCCTGAACTCTGTCGCCGCCGTCGCGGGCGAGGGTATGGATTAAGCGTCCCAATATATCGCGTTTAAACTCGGTAATACGCAGCGGGGTTTGGCTGTCGAGGTCGTCTGAAAGCGGGGCGGCGTCTTTTTTGGGGACGGGCTGTCCGCCCGGCTGCGCCATCAGTTTGGCGGCGAGGGAAACATCGTTGCCGAACTCGCGTTGCTCGACCAGTTCGTTGCCGGCGTTGTAGCGGTAGCCGGTCAGCTTATGGTCGAAGCCGCTTTCGGCAATCAGGCGGTCGAGGACGTCGTAGGCAAAGCGGTAGCGCGCACCGTTTTCATTGGTGAGGCCGATTAGGCGGCGGGCTTTGTCGTAGTGGTAGCCGAAGGTATGGCCCAGCGCATTGGTGCGCCGGGTCGGCAGACCGTCCTGGCCGTATTCGTAGGAAGTGGTATGGCCTTCGCCGTCGGTATGGGTTTTCAGACGGCCTGCGGCATCGTAGCCGAAGGTTTCTTTGCTGCCGTCGGGATAGAGGGCGAGGGTAAGGTTTTGGTCGGCGTCGTAATGATATTCGGTGTGCCGTCCCAGCGCATCGGTAATACGCGCCAGCTGTCCTTCGGGGGTGTAGGCCAGACGGGTTTCGTAACCGGAGCAGTCGGTAATGAGGTCGGGCCGGCGGTTTTCATTATAGTGATAGGCGGTGCTGTTGCCGTTGGGGTCGGTCACCGACTGCAACAGGCCGTTGTCGGCGTATTCGAAACGGGTGGTATGTTTCAGCGGGTCGGTATGGGTCAGCAGGTTGCCCGCTTCGTCGTAGGTATAGCCGTCATAACGGCCTTCCGCATCGCTTTTACGGATCAGGCGGTAGCAGTCGTCATAGTCGAAATGCAGGATGGTGCCGTCGGGACGGACGATGGCCTCCACCTGCCCCTCGTTGCTGTACTGATAACGGGTCACGCGCCCCATCGCATCGGTATGGCTGAGCAGACGGCCCAAACCGTCGCGTTCCATCAATACGGCGCTGCCGTCGGCAAACACCCGTTTGGTCAACTCGTTGTTGTAGTCGTAATGATATTGCTCGGTACGGCCCAACACGTCGGTTACCTCGGTATAACCGTCGTGATAGGTAAAACGCCATTCCTCGCCCAAAGAAGTCCGGTTGCACAACACCTTGCCGGTCGGGGTGTAATGGTCGTATTCGTATTCCGATACCAATCCCGCCGCATCCGTGTGCGACACCATCAGATTGTTTCTATAGCCGAAGCTGCGTTTGACGTTGCCGTCTCGGCCGATGACGCGGACCAAGTCGCCGCTATTATTGTATTCGTAGCGGATCAGCGGACTGCCGACCCGGACCGTTTCGCCGAAGGCGGGCAACCCCTCCAACAGCGATACCGACAGCAGCCGCATTTTGGGCGACTGTTCGTCCGCCACATTGCCGAAGTTCAGTGAGAACACCCGGCCGTTGCCGTCGATGACGTATTGCGGCAGACCGGTCAGCGGATGATAGACGAAACGCTGATGGTTGCCGTTGGCGTCTTCCACCGCCACCAGCGGGAAGAGGGTGGAATCCTCGTCCGAACCGTCTTCCGCCACCGCCAAAGGCGCAAAGCGCAGCGCTATCGAACCGTCCAGCGACGCAATGACATAATGGCCGTCCGGATTTTTACTGAACCAGATCTGTTCGCTCTCGAACAATACCGGCTCTTCATCGTCTTCATCGACTTCCGGCAGCGGGAACAAACGGCCCTGATCGTCGATATAGGCCAATCCCGCCGCATCGCGGATGATGCGTTGGCAGCCCGGCACGCTCCAGCCCTCGCCGAGCCAGCCGGTACCGTCTTGGTCGGAATAATAGCTGCGGCTCCAGACCAGCGGCAGGATGCCTTCAAAAGCAAAGTCGGTTTCACCCTCCAAAAACTTCAGCCCGTGTATCGGATTGACCGGGCGGCCGACAGCGGCGGCGGCTTTACAGGAAATACAGGGTTTGGGCGGCAGTTTCTTCTTGAACTTGTTGTTCATGTGGAACATATCGCCGGCACGGATGATGTGGCGCTTGCGGATTTTAACCGAAGAAGAGTGCATCATCGGCCAGGCAGGTTTGGTGGCGGTACGCGACAACACCCCTTTGCGGCCGGGTATGGCGGGTTCGTCACCGGTAGTGCGGTTGGTTTTACTGGCTTTGAAGACAAAAGCAGGCTTGCGGTTGAGGCGTACGTCTTTGGCGACGGTTTTAGCGCCGCCCAAGTCGGCGAAGAGTGGGAAGGGGATGGGTGGTGCGACTGGTGGAGCAGGAGGGGGCGGCCAGCAGAAATCGGG
>NZ_CATQFV010000049.1:0-121375 GCF_958267435.1 Neisseria benedictiae | reverse complement strand
TGTGCCATTGTCCGAGTAGGACGGCTTTGAACATGGACAACAGGGGATAGGCGGGACGGCCGCGGTGGTCTCTAAGGTAACGGGTTCTTTGACGGTTCAGGTATTATTCGATCGGTTGCCAATCAATCACCTGATCCAATTTCAATAGTGGGAAGCGGCTGATGTGTTTGGCAATCATGGCTTGTGCAGTTTGCCGGAAGAAGGTGCTCGTGAGAAATCCCCTAAATGTCTTGGTGGGAATTTAGGGGATTTTGGGGAATTTTGCAAAGGTCTTAGGCTACCTGAAAAGTTTGGGAGATTTTCAGGTAGCCTTTGGTATTGGGCGCAACAGATGCAGGTACAGATTAGGCGGTGCGCCGTAATCGCACGAATGCCGATTCAACCCAAGCAGACATCAGTATTTGGGAAGCGGGTGTTTGATGGAGCAAAGGTTGTACGAAGGGTGGAAGGCAACCTGTGGGTGTTTGGTATGGTTGCGCTTGAAAAAACGTGTTTTAAGGGGCAAATGCCGTCTGAAAATCGGTTTCAGACGGCATTTTCGATTTATTCAAAGCAAACAGAAAAAGGCAGCAATATTTTGCAGTCTTCCTATTCACACAAGCGTTTTAGAATGTTGCGGCTACGCGGAAGCCGTACTCGTTAAACTCTTCGCTGTCTGTTTTGGTTTTGGTAGTATTCGAGACAAATTCGGCAGACTTGCGGATTGCGCGGTGGCGGTAGTATGGGTCAAACTCTACGCCGAGACTGCCGGTCAGTTGTTTGCCCATATTCAGCCCGTTGCTGACGAACCGGCCTTTGGAGTTTAGGTTGGCATCTTGGGAGGCAATTGCTATTTTGTTTTTGTTGCGGAGATAGACAGCCACCCCGCTTATGGCTTCAGAAACCAGCCTTCGCCAAGGTTTTGACGGATTTTACCATCTGCTTGCTGGGGGAGGCGTTCGCTTTTTGGGACAGGCGTAGCCGCAGCACTTTTCTCCCAGATAACGTTTAACTTGGACGCGCTCTAGACCGACACCGCCACGGAAACGTGTGGATTCGCCGACCGGTTGGGTGTAGGTATAACCGGCATACACGGAGCCGTTTTGCCTATTGCGCCGTTAGCGATGTGTGCATTCCCTCTTTTGTCGTCTGCATCGTTTTTGCTTCGGGCGTACTCTGTCTCAAAACGCATACTGTGGCGTTTGTTGAACAAAAGCCGATGGACGGTGTGCGTTGTTTTTCTTTCAAATTGCCGGTAGTGGCTTTGCCTTTAACATAAGCGGCAAAGACTTTGTATTCGCTTTTGCCGTTAGACTCGGGAATATCGGCTACCGTAACGGCGGACACGGCTGCAAGTGAGAGTGCAAGCAGGGTTTTTTTCATGTTTTTATAATGAGGATAAATAAATGGAAAAAGTGTGGGAAATACCCGCATTTCAATTAAATCTTTTTTCAAGCAATTAGTTCTTTTTGTTTTCAACATTTTCCTTGCGTATGAAATTTTGCCGGATGTGCAGGCGGAATCGGCAGCGGGGTGTCCTGTACCAGATTGTCGTGGAAACGGGAAAACGGATGTTCCGTGCGGTTTTGTCCGAATGAATGACGGGTATTGTTTTTATCAATCTATTTCTTTTTCTTTGAAATAAAATTCCTAAAATATTAAAAATATGAAATTTAAAATCTATGAAAAAAGATATATCAGTTATTTTGAAATAAAATAGCTTTGTAGTAATATGTTGCACTTGTTTGTGCAAGGTAAACGATGTAATCTAAGCCGCGTATAAAAACCCATCAGGAAAGATGCAAGATGACACATCATTACCCCACAGACGATATTAAGATTAAAGAAGTTAAAGAGTTGTTGCCGCCGATTGCCCATCTTTACGAGTTGCCGATTTCCAAAGAAGCTTCGGGCTTGGTTCACCGCACCCGTCAGGAAATTTCCGATTTGGTCCACGGCAGGGACAAGCGGCTGTTGGTCATTATCGGGCCGTGTTCGATTCACGATCCGAAAGCGGCGTTGGAATATGCGGAGCGTTTGTTGAAACTCCGCAATCAGTATAAAAACGAGCTTTTGATTGTGATGCGCGTTTATTTCGAGAAGCCGAGGACGACGGTGGGTTGGAAGGGCTTGATTAACGACCCGCATT
Organism: Neisseria benedictiae; assembly: GCF_958267435.1. Taxonomy (NCBI): domain Bacteria; kingdom Pseudomonadati; phylum Pseudomonadota; class Betaproteobacteria; order Neisseriales; family Neisseriaceae; genus Neisseria; species Neisseria benedictiae. The sequence continues at coordinate 119,247 of NZ_CATQFV010000049.1, read as the reverse complement.
TGGACGGTACATTCGATATCAATTTCGGTTTGCGTCAGGCGCGCAGCCTGTTGTTGTCGTTGAACAATATGGGTATGCCTGCCTCTACCGAGTTTTTGGATATGATTACGCCGCAATATTATGCGGACTTGATTTCTTGGGGGGCAATCGGCGCGCGGACGACCGAAAGCCAAGTTCACCGCGAATTGGCAAGCGGGCTGTCCTGCCCCGTCGGCTTTAAAAACGGTACGGATGGCAATTTGAAGATTGCCATTGACGCAATCGGTGCGGCGAGCCATTCGCATCATTTCTTGTCTGTAACCAAGGCCGGGCATTCCGCCATTGTCCATACCGGCGGCAATCCCGACTGTCATGTCATTTTGCGCGGCGGCAAAGAGCCGAATTATGATGCGGAACACGTCAGTGAGGCGGCGGAACAACTGCGTGCGGCAGGCGTAACCGACAAGCTGATGATTGATTGCAGCCACGCCAACAGCCGCAAGGATTACACCCGGCAGATGGAAGTGGCGCAAGACATTGCCGCCCAATTGGAACAGGACGGCGGCAATATTATGGGCGTGATGGTGGAAAGCCATTTGGTCGAAGGCAGGCAGGACAAGCCGGAAGTGTACGGCAAAAGCATTACCGATGCGTGTATTGGTTGGGACGCGACTGAAGAACTGTTGGCATTGTTGGCAGGTGCAAACAAAAAACGTATGGCGCGCGCCGGTTGAGATTTTTGACGCAGAATGTCATAAAATGCCGTCTGAAGCGTTCAGACGGCATTTTTGTGGAGGAAATATGCTCAAAATAACCCTAATTGCGGCGTGTGCGGAAAACCTGTGCATCGGGGCGGGCAATGCGATGCCTTGGCACATTCCCGAAGATTTCGCATTTTTCAAAGCCTATACCTTGGGCAAACCCGTCATTATGGGGCGGAAAACGTGGGAATCCCTGCCCGTCAAACCCCTGCCCGGACGGAGGAACATCGTCATCAGCCGGCAGGCGGATTATTGCGCGGCAGGCGCGGAAACGGCGGCAAGTTTGGAGGCTGCATTGGCATTGTGTGCCGGCGCGGAAGAAGCCGTCATTATGGGCGGCGCGCAGATATACGCACAAGCGATGCCGTTGGCGACCGATTTGCGGATAACCGAAGTGGATTTGTCGGTGGAAGGAGATGCGTTTTTCCCCGAAATAGACCGGACGCATTGGAAAGAAGCAGAGCGGACGGAACGCCGTGTCAGCAGCAAAGGCACGAGCTATGCTTTTGTGCATTATTTGAGATATTGAAATATAAACTCTCTATAAAATCCCCCGCAAATGATGGGCTGAAATAGAAAATATTGTTATTCCCCCGAAGATGGGAATCCGGGATTTTAAAGTTAGGGTAATTTATCCGAAATAACAACAATCTTTCCATCGTCATTCCCGCAAAAGCGGGAATCCGGAAACGAAAAGCTAAAGAAATTTATCGGAAAAAACCGAAGTTTAAAGAACCGGATTCCCGCCTGCGCGGGAATGACGAGATTTTAGGTTATGGGGATTTATTGGGAATAATGGAACAAAGAAAGCAGAAATAAGGATATAGAGGCTGTCTTTGGATTTGCGATGGTTGTCGGAGAATGCCGTCTGAAGCCGTTTCAGACGGCATTTTTCCAGCTTGAGAATGGATGCCTGCTCAAATAGGCATTGGTAAACATGCCGTCTGAAGTGATTTCCCGTCCCAGCCAGTCCGGACGGTCAAAATCGGCATTCTCGTCGGGCAACTCGATTTCCGCGACGACCAAAGGCGCGTTTTCGCCAAGGAAAACATCGACTTCAAACAGGCTGCCGCCCCATTTGACCGGATATCGCCATTTTTCCATCTTAAACGGGCACATCGTTTCCATCATCTTTTCCGCATCGGCAAGCGGGATTTCGTATTCGAACTCACTGCGGCTGAGTTCCGAAATATAGCCTTTCAGTGTCAGCCACGCCTGTTGTCCGACAATACGGACACGGACGGTACGTTCTTTCTCGACAGAAAGATAAGCCTGTTTCAAGAGCAGCGGCTCATCGGCGTATTGATGCCATTTGTCGTTTTCAATCAAAAAGCGGCGTTCGATTTCTACCGTCATAAGGCACTCCGTCAAAACGGTTTGAACACGACCAGATACAGCGCGGCAACCATCAGCAGCACGGGGATTTCGTTAAATACGCGATACCAGCGGTGTGAGAAAGTATTGCTGTAATTCTGAAAACGACGCAGCAGCACGCCGCAATACAACTGGTAAGCCAAAAGCATCAAGCCCAAACACAGTTTGACGTGTACCCAGCCGCTGCCCCACCAGCCGGCGGCAAACGGTATCGCCGCGCCGAACACGACCGCGCCGAAGCCCAAAGGCGACATAAAACGGTACAACCGCACCGCCATCCCCGACAGGCGCACATACTCCGGATTGCCGCGCGGCGCATCAATCATCGCCATATTGACGAAAATCCTCGGCAGGTAAAACAGCCCTGCAAACCACGAAATGACAAAAAACAAGTGAAACAGCTTGAACCAAGAAAACATCATCGCCCACACCCTGCCGAAAAGCGGTATTGTACAGGCAAACCGCTTGGGAAACGTGATAAAATCAGGCGGATAAACAAATCGAATAAATCCTTACCGCAAAACGGAGGCAAAATGCTCAAATCCATCGAACTCAATTCCCACATCCGCAACCGCCTTGCAGAATATCTGAAAGGCAGGGGTATGGATTTTCAGACGGCAATGCAGGAAGAAGAAGGCAACAAAGAAATCGCCTCCATCGTCCACAGCGGTCTGCCCACTCTGGTACGCAAACTGTATTCCGAACAAAAAATGCAGAAGTTTTTTTGGGACAAGCGGGATTTGATTGCCGACTACATCAGCCGCCGGATGCAGGGATAGGCGGCTGAAATCTGTTTTCAGGCAAGTGAAAAGACAATATGGCAGATTGAAATTATGCTTATCGTCATTCCCGCCTGCTCGGGAATCCGACTTGTCTGTTTCGGTTATTTTTCTTTTCGTAACTTTTGAGCCGTCATTCCCACCCGTGCGGGAATCCGACTTGTCCGGTTTCGGTTCTTTTTCTCGTTTCGGGTGATTTCTAAATCGTCATTCCCGCGCAGGCGGGAATCCAGACCTTCAAACCCCGGCCATCCCCGATAAATTCTTGCAGCATTGAAATTCTAGATTCCCACTTTCGCGGGAATGACGGCGGAGAGGTTTTTTGTTTTTCCTGATTTTTCATTGCGATGTAGTGTAATGTAGTATATAATCATTATAATTTTAACACTTGACAAAGGAAAATTTCTCATGACACTGAAAGCAAGCAAGCAAGCAAGCAAGCAAGCAAGCAAGCGGTCGGGTTAATCTATTAACATTATCTGTTTTATCGCTGTTTTGCACGCCATATGCTTGGGGTGCGGATGCGTACGATCCCGTCAAAGAAGCCGAGATTAGTAACCAATTTATCTTGAAGGATGCGGAAAACAGAAATTCCCACGTTTGGCGCGGCTCGTGCAGCATATCTTTTGATTGCTTCGGTATGTTCAGAGCTCAGCTTGGTTCAAATACTCGTTCTACCGAAATCGGCGACGATGCCGATTTTTCATTTTCAGACAAGCCGAAACCCGGCACTTCCCATTATTTCTCAAGCGGTAAAACCGATCAAAATTCATCCGAATATGGGTATGACGAAATCAACATCCAAGGTAAAAACTACAATAGCGGCATCCTCGCCGTCGATAATATGCCCGTTGTCAAAAAATATATTACAGAGAAGTATGGGGCTGATTTAAAGCAGGCGGTTAAAAGTCAATTACAGGATTTATACAAAACAAGACCGGAAGCTTGGGCAGAAAATAAAAAACGGACTGAGGAGGCGTATATAGCACAGTTTGGAACAAAATTTAGTACGCTCAAACAGACGATGCCCGATTTAATTAATAAATTGGTAGAAGATTCCGTACTCACTCCTCATAGTAATACATCACAGACTAGTCTCAACAACATCTTCAATAAAACACTGCACGTCAAAATCGAAAACAAATCCCACGTCGCCGGACAGGTGTTGGAACTGACCAAGATGACGCTGAAAGATTCCCTTTGGGAACCGCGCCGCCATTCCGACATCCATATGCTGGAAACTTCCGATAATGCCCGCATCCGCCTGAACACGAAAGATGAAAAACTGACCGTCCATAAAGCGTATCAGGGCGGCGCGGATTTCCTGTTCGGCTACGACGTGCGGGAGTCGGACAAACCCGCCCTGACCTTTGAAGACAAAGTCAGCGGACAATCCGGCGTGGTTTTGGAACGCCGGCCGGAAAATCTGAAAACGCTCGACGGGCGCAAACTGATTGCGGCGGAAAAGGCAGACCCTAATTCGTTTGCGTTTAAACAAAATTACCGGCTGGGACTGTACGAATTATTGCTCAAGCAATGCGAAGGCGGATTTTGCTTGGGTGTGCAGCGTTTGGCTATCCCCGAGGCGGAAGCGGTTTTATATGCCCAACAGGCTTATGCGGCAAATACTTTGTTTGGGCTGCGTGCCGCCGACAGGGGCGACGACGTGTATGCCGCCGATCCGTCCCGTCAAAAATTGTGGCTGCGCTTCATCGGCGGCCGGTCGAATCAAAATATACGGGGCGGCGCGGCTGCGGACGGGCGGCGCAAAGGCGTGCAAATCGGCGGCGAGGTGTTTGTACGGCAAAATGAAGGCAGTCGGCTGGCAATCGGCGTGATGGGCGGCAGGGTCGGCCAGCACGCATCAGTCAACGGCAAAGGCGGTGCGGCAGGCAGTTATTTGCATGGTTATGGCGGGGGTGTTTATGCTGCGTGGCATCAGTTGCGCGATAAACAAACGGGTGCGTATTTGGACGGCTGGTTGCAATACCAACGTTTCAAACATCGCATCAATGATGAAAACCGTGCGGAACGCTACAAAACCAAAGGTTGGACGGCTTCTGTCGAAGGCGGCTACAACGCGCTTGTGGCGGAAGGCGTTGTCGGAAAAGGCAATAATGTGCGGTTTTACCTGCAACCGCAGGCGCAGTTTACCTACTTGGGCGTAAACGGCGGCTTTACCGACAGCGAGGGGACGGCGGTCGGACTGCTCGGCAGCGGTCAGTGGCAAAGCCGCGCCGGCATTCGGGCAAAAACCCGTTTTGCTTTGCGTAATGGTGTCAATCTTCAGCCTTTTGCCGCTTTTAATGTTTTGCACAGGTCAAAATCTTTCGGCGTGGAAATGGACGGCGAAAAACAGACGCTGGCAGGCAGGACGGCACTCGAAGGGCGGTTCGGCATTGAAGCCGGTTGGAAAGGCCATATGTCCGCACGCATCGGATACGGCAAAAGGACGGACGGCGACAAAGAAGCCGCATTGTCGCTCAAATGGCTGTTTTGATGCGTCGGGAAATGTTTTGACGCACAGGCGGCACACCAATCCGAACCCTGCCGACCCGAAGGGCAGCGCATAATGATGAAACCGGCGGAAAACCGCCGGTTTTTTGCTGCCGTCTGAAACCCGATTCTGGCTTCAGACGGCATTGTCGCGGTATCGGGCGGCAGGGTTTGGAACAGCGGCATAAAAAACTGATACAATCCGCTGGTTGATAATGGTTATTTTTTATTTTTATTTTTGTGGGAAGACATTTATGCCTGCACGAAACAGATGGATGCTGCTGCTGCCTTTATTGGCAAGCGCGGCATATGCCGAAGAAACACCGCGCGAACCGGATTTGAGAAGCCGTCCCGAGTTCAGGCTTCATGAAGCGGAGGCCAAACCGATCGACAGGGAGAAGGTACCGGGGCAGGTGCGGGAAAAAGGAAAAGTTTTGCAGATTGACGGAGAAACCCTGCTGAAAAATCCCGAATTGCTGTCCCGCGCGATGTATTCCGCAGTAGTTTCAAACAATATTGCCGGTATCCGCGTTATTTTGCCGATTTACCTACAACAGGCGCAGCAGGATAAGATGCTGGCACTTTATGCACAAGGGATTTTGGCGCAGGCAGACGGTAGGGTGAAAGAAGCGATTTCCCATTACCGGGAATTGATTGCCGCCCAACCCGACGCGCCCGCCGTCCGTATGCGTTTGGCGGCGGCATTGTTTGAAGACAGGCAGAACGAGGCGGCGGCAGACCAGTTCGACCGCCTGAAGGCAGAAAACCTGCCGCCGCAGCTTATGGAGCAGGTCGAGCTGTACCGCAAGGCATTGCGCGAACGCGATGCGTGGAAGGTAAACGGCGGTTTCAGCGTTACCCGCGAACACAATATCAACCAAGCTCCGAAACAGCAGCAGTACGGCAACTGGACTTTCCCGAAACAGGTGGACGGCACGGCGGTCAATTACCGGCTCGGCGCGGAGAAAAAATGGTCGCTGAAAAACGGCTGGTACACGACGGCGGGCGGCGACGTGTCCGGCAGGGTTTATCCGGGGAATAAGAAATTCAACGATATGACGGCAGGTGTTTCCGGCGGCATCGGTTTTGCCGATCGGCGTAAAGATGTCGGGCTGGCAGTGTTCCACGAACGCCGCACCTACGGCAACGACGCTTATTCTTACGCCAACGGCGCACGCCTTTATTTCAACCGTTGGCAAACCCCGAAATGGCAAACGCTGTCTTCGGCGGAGTGGGGGCGTTTGAAGAATACGCGCCGGGCGCGTTCCGACAATACCCATTTGCAAATTTCCAATTCGCTGGTGTTTTACCGGAATGCGCGCCAATATTGGACGGGCGGTTTGGATTTTTACCGCGAGCGCAACCCCGCCGACCGTGGCGACAATTTCAACCGTTACGGCCTGCGCTTTGCCTGGGGGCAGGAATGGGGCGGCAGCGGCCTGTCTTCGCTGTTGCGCCTCGGCGCGGCGAAACGGCATTATGAAAAACCCGGCTTTTTCAGCGGTTTTAAAGGGGAAAGGCGCAGGGATAAAGAATTGGACACATCTTTGAGCCTTTGGCACCGGGCATTGCATTTCAAAGGCATCACGCCGCGCCTGACGCTGTCGCACCGCGAAACGTGGAGCAACGATGTGTTTAACGAATACGAGAAAAATCGGGTGTTTGTCGAGTTTAACAAAACGTTCTGATGTTTGGCGTGTTCTATAGTGGATTAACAAAAATCAGGACAAGGCGAGGCAACGCCGTACTGGTTTAAAGTTAATCCACTATATTTCAATCTGCTGTCAATTGAACCGGTACGCTGCAAGACTGAAAAATGCCGTCTGAAACGTTTCAGACGGCATTTTTTCGGCGTGAGGGTTTAGGCTTCGACAATTTTGCCGCGCAGGGAGAAGGTGTAGGCCTCGGTGATTTCCAAATCGATCATTTGGTTAATCATGTCGGGTGTGCCGGTAAAGTTGACCACGCGGTTGTTGGCGGTGCGGGCTTGCAGTTGGTCAGGGTCTTTTTTGGAGATACCTTCGACCAGGCAGCGTTGTACCGTGCCGACCATGGTTTGGTTGATGCGCGCGGTTTCGGCTTCGATGACTTCGTTCAAAGCTTCGAGGCGGCGCACTTTTTCTTCATGCGGCGTGTCGTCGTGCAGGTTGGCGGCAGGCGTGCCAGGGCGCGGACTGTAAATAAAGACGAAGCTCAAGTCGAAGGCAATATCTTTGACCAGTTTCAAGGTTTGCTCGAACTCGCGCTCGGTCTCGCCGGGGAAGCCGACGATAAAGTCGGAGCTCAGGCATAAATCAGGGCGGATGGCACGCAGTTTGCGGATGATGGATTTGTATTCCAAAGCGGTGTAGCCGCGTTTCATCGCGCTCAATACGCGGTCGGAACCGCTTTGAATCGGCAGGTGCAGGTGGGAAACCAGCTTCGGCAGGTCGCGGTAGCACTCGATAATCGCGTCGGTAAATTCGCGCGGATGGCTGGTGGTAAAGCGCAGGCGTTCGATGCCGGGGATTTCGTGGACGATACGCAGCAGGGTGGCAAAGTCGCAGATTTCGCCGTTTTCCATTTCGCCGCGATAGGCGTTGACGTTTTGGCCTAAGAGGTTGATTTCTTTAACGCCTTGTTGCGCTAGACCGGCAATCTCGGTCAATACGTCGTTGAGCGGGCGGGAGAATTCTTCGCCGCGGGTGTAAGGGACGACGCAGTAAGAGCAGTATTTGGAACAGCCTTCCATAATGGAAATGAATGCCGAACCGCCTTCTACGCGCGCAGGCGGCAGGTGGTCGAATTTTTCGATTTCGGGGAAGGAAATATCGATTTGCGAGAGACCGGTGGTTTCTTTATCGACGATGAGTTTGGGCAGGCGGTGCAGCGTTTGCGGGCCGAAAACCACGTCCACATACGGCGCGCGTTTGACGATGTTTTCGCCTTCTTGCGAGGCGACGCAGCCGGCAACGCCGATGATGAGGTCGGGATTTTTTTCTTTGAGCGGACGGACACGCCCCAAATCGGAGAAAACTTTTTCTTGCGCTTTTTCACGCACGGAACAGGTGTTGAACAAGATGATGTCGGCGTCGTCGGGCTGGGTAACCTGCTCGATGCCGCCGTGTTCTTCGGCAAGGACGGACAGCATTTTTTCGCTGTCGTACTCGTTCATTTGGCAACCGAAGGTACGGATAAATACTTTTTTCATGGTTTGTGTCTTTCTCAGGCAGCCGTAATTGCGGGGCTGATTGTTGTTGGAATGAAAAAATTTCAGACGGCATGACGGTGCCGTCTGAAAATCGGTGCGGATTATAGCACGATGTGGGTTTTGTAAACAGAATATTGTTTTTAATATGAATTTATACGGTTTTGATGGCTGTATAATGAAGGTTTGATTTGACGGAGATGTATATGAGACCAGTTGTATGGGCGGCATTGCTGCTGTGTGCGTGTACCAGCAATTTCGGCGACAGGGAACATCAGTTCCTGCGTTATCAGACGGAAGAGGGAATCGCACAAACGGTTGTTAAGGGCAAAACGACCCGGGCGGAGGTAGAGGCACGTTTCGGGAAGCGCAATCCTTTCGGCTGTTATGCCTATCATGAAGTCAGCCTGCCGATTTATAATTTTTTGCCGACCAATTTCATTTATATGAAATCAGAACGCCGGCATTGGGAGTGGTGTGTGGATTACGACGGGGAGGGAGTTGTCCGGGACTACCGCTTTACACATAAAGTGGAAAAAGACGAGCGTTCCGTCATCCGGGATACGGTTGACGTCATCCGCAAAGAAGCGGGCAAATCCTTGTCGCAACCTGAAAAATGATAAAATGGGGCTTTCTGCTTCCAAGCCCGAAACCTGCCGTTCAGACGGCATTTGAGGATAAATATGAACCGTAACGAAATTTTATTCGACCGCGCCAAAGCCATCATCCCCGGCGGCGTGAATTCCCCCGTCCGCGCATTCGGCAGCGTCGGCGGCGTGCCGCGCTTTATCAAAAAAGCCGAAGGCGCGTATGTTTGGGACGAAAACGGCACGCGCTACACCGACTATGTCGGTTCGTGGGGGCCCGCGATTGTCGGACACGCGCACCCCGAAGTCATCGAAGCCGTGCGCGAAGCCGCGTTAGGCGGTTTATCGTTCGGCGCGCCTACCGAAGGCGAAATCGTCATCGCTGAAGAAATCGCCAAAATCATGCCGTCCGTCGAACGGCTGCGCCTTGTCAGCTCCGGTACCGAAGCCACCATGACCGCCATCCGTCTGGCACGCGGTTTTACCGGCCGCGACAAAATCATCAAATTTGAAGGCTGCTACCACGGCCATTCCGACAGCCTGTTGGTGAAAGCAGGCAGCGGTCTGTTGACGTTTGGCAATCCTTCTTCCGCCGGTGTGCCTGCCGACTTTACCAAACATACTTTGGTACTCGAATACAACAATATCGCCCAACTGGAAGAAGCCTTTGCTCAAAGCGGCAATGACATTGCCTGTGTGATTTTGGAGCCTTTCGTCGGAAATATGAACCTTGTCCGCCCGACCGAAGCCTTTGTCAAAGCCCTGCGCGGATTGACCGAAAAACACGGCGCGGTGTTGATTTACGACGAAGTGATGACCGGTTTCCGCGTCGCGCTCGGCGGCGCGCAATCTTTGCACGGCATCACGCCCGACCTGACCACGATGGGCAAAGTCATCGGCGGCGGTATGCCGCTTGCCGCGTTCGGCGGCCGTAAAGACATCATGGAATGTATTTCCCCGCTGGGCGGCGTGTATCAGGCAGGCACCTTGTCGGGCAACCCGATTGCCGTCGCCGCAGGCTTGAAAACACTGGAAATCATCCAGCGCGAAGGCTTCTATGAAAACCTGACCGTTTTGACACAACGCCTTGCCAACGGTATTGCCGCCGCCGCCAAAGCGCACGGTATCGAGTTCACCGCCGACAGCGTGGGCGGTATGTTCGGCCTGTATTTTGCCAGCCATACGCCGCAAAACTACGGCGACATGGCGCGCTCCAATATCGACGCTTTCAAACGCTTCTTCCACGGCATGCTCGACCGCGGCATTGCCTTCGGCCCGTCCGCTTATGAAGCAGGTTTCGTTTCCGCCGCGCATACGCCCGAGCTGATTGACGAAACGGTTGCGGTTGCGGTTGAAGTGTTCAAGGCGATGGCTGAATGATGTTTTGACGGACAGGGTTTTTTTGTTCGATTTGTTTGGCAGATTGAAGTAAGAATGCACACGCCCGTCATTCCCGCGCAGGCGGGAATCCAGACCTTTCAGTTTCTGTAATGATTGAAAATAACGGCAAGCCCGACCTTCCGGATTCCCGCCTGCGCGGGAATGACGGGCGTGTATATTTTTGATTTCAATCTGCTGTAAAAATGCCGTCTGAAATGCAAACAGCGTTTCAGACGGCATTGTTTGTTTCTTATTGCGCTTCGGCTTTCGGGGCGGAAATTAGAAAGTGTTCGCGGTAGTGGCGCATTTCTTCGATGCTCTCCAAAATGTCGTCCAATGCCTTGTGCGAACCGCGTTTGACCACGCTTTTGGCAACGGGCGGATTCCAGCGTTTGGCAAGCTCTTTGAGCGTGGAAACGTCAAGGTTGCGGTAGTGGAAGTAGTTTTCCAGTTTCGGCATATATTTGACCATAAAACGCCGGTCTTGGTGGATGGAGTTGCCGCACATCGGCGTGGCGCGTTCGGGTACCCATTCCGACATAAAGTCCAGCAGTTTCTGTTCGACTTCGGCTTCGGTATGCGACGATTCGCGTACGCGCTGTGTCAGCCCCGTCCTGCCGTGTGTGGCGGTGTTCCACTCGTCCATATTGTCGAGCAGCTCGTCACTTTGGTGGATGGCGTAAACTTCGGATTGCGCCAATACATTCAAATCCGAGTCGGTAATAATCATCGCGACTTCGATAATGCGGTCGGTTTCGGGATTCAGCCCCGTCATTTCCATATCGAGCCAGCATAGGTTGTTTTTATCCTGCATGATGTTTCCTTTGCTTGTCAGCGTTTTGTCCCGCTCAATCGCGCCCATCCTTCTTCGGTTTCCGCAGGATCGAGATCGAACCATTGGCTGTAAATGCCGCTGAGTTCTTCGATTTGTTCGTCCAACAAACCGGATAACACGATGCGGCCGCCTTGTTTGGTGCGGGCGGCAAGCATTTCGCCGAGCATACGTAAAGGGTTGGCGAGGATGTTGGCGACAACTACGTCGAATTGCCCTTGAGGCAGGCCGTCGGGCAGGAAGAATTGTGCATCGACGTTGTTTTGTTCGGCGTTGTTCTTGCTGGCACGGATGGCCTGTTCGTCAATATCGACGCCGACGGCAGAACCTGCGCCGAGTTTGAGGGCGGCGATGGTCAGGATACCTGAACCGCAGCCGTAGTCGAGGACGCTTTCGCCGTTTTTGAGTTGTGTATCCAACCATTTGAGGCAGAGGCGTGTGGTCGGGTGGCTGCCGGTTCCGAAGGCGAGGCCGGGATCGAGGCGTAGGTTGACGGCAGTGTCTTCGGGGGCTTCGTGCCAAGAGGGGGTAATCCACAGGCGTTCGGAAATTTGGATGGGGTCGAATTGTGCTTGGGTCAGGCGTACCCAGTCTTGGTCTTCGAGGGTTTCACCGGTGTATGCCAAGTCTTTTAATCCGCATTCTTGTGCGGCGGTTTGGATGATGGAGGCGGCTTCGTCGTGTTCGCCGAACAGGGCGATGACTTTGCTCTGCTGCCAGATTTGTTCGGTCGGCATACCGGGTTCGCCAAAGATGGCTTGTTCGTTTTCGGTGCCTGCATAGGCATCTTCGATAGCGGCGGAGAGTGCACCGTGTTCCATCAGGGTGTCGGCGAGGCGTTCGGCGACGGCATCGTTGACGTTGATGGTGATTTGTTGGTAAGGCATAGAGGGCTTTCTTGGAAATATCGAAATCGGTTTCAGACGGCGGAGCAAGGGAAATGCCGTCTGAACGCGGAAGGGCGGTTTCAGACGGCATATCGGCGGCGGTTTATTTGTCCTGTTTGGCTTTGCGTTCTTCCAGCCAGTGTTCCAAATAATGAATGCTCACGCCTCCTTCTTGGAAACCCGCATCGGCGAACAGGTCGCGGTGCAGCGGCGTATTCGTTTTGATGCCGGTAATCGCCAGCTCGGCGAGGGCGACGCGCATTTTTGCCATTGCCTGTTCGCGCGTTTTGCCGTGTACGCAGATTTTGCCAATCAGGCTGTCGTAGTAAGGAGGGATGCGGTAGCCTTGGTAGATGTGGCTGTCAACGCGGATGCCGAAGCCGCCGGGCAGGTGGCAGCTTTCAATCGGGCCCGGGCTGGGGATGAAGTTGTACGGGTCTTCGGCGTTGATACGGCACTCGAAGGCGTGGCCTTCGATTTTGATGTCTTTCTGTTTGTATTGCAGCGGCAGGCCGGATGCGATACGCAATTGTTCTTGTACGATGTCCACGCCGGTGATGAGTTCGGTAACCGGATGCTCGACCTGAACGCGCGTGTTCATCTCGATAAAGAAGAATTCGCCGTCTTCGTACAGGAATTCAAACGTACCCGCGCCGCGATAGCCGATGCGTTTGCACGCGTCGGCACAGGCTTTGCCGATTTTTTTGCGTGCCTCTTCATCGATGAACGGGGCAGGTGCTTCCTCGATGACTTTCTGGTGGCGGCGCTGCATTGAACAGTCGCGCTCGGCGAGGTAGACGGCGTTGCCGTGTTCGTCGGCAATCACTTGGATTTCGACGTGGCGCGGACGTTGCAGGTAGCGTTCCATATAAACCATCGGGTTGCCGAACGCCGCGCCTGCTTCTGCCTTGGTCATTTCGACAGATTGGAGGAGGTCTTCTTTTTTCTCGACGACGCGCATACCGCGCCCGCCGCCGCCGCCAGAGGCTTTGATAATGACGGGATAACCGACTTTGTCGGCGATTTTGAGGATTTCGGCATCATTGTCGGGCAGTGCGCCGTCAGAGCCGGGAACGCAGGGCACGCCTGCCGCTATCATCGCGTGTTTGGCGGAAACTTTGTCGCCCATCAGGCGGATGGTGTCGGGTTTCGGGCCGATAAAGGTAAAGCCGGACTGCTCAACCTGTTCGGCAAAATCGGCGTTTTCGGCAAGGAAGCCGTAGCCCGGGTGGACAGCGTCCGCGCAGCTTACTTCGGCGGCGGCGATAAGGGCGGGGACGTTGAGGTAGCTTTGCGCGGAGGCGGCAGGGCCGATGCACACGGATTCGTCGGCGAGTTTGACGTGGAGACTGTCTTTGTCGGCCTCGGAATGCACGGCGACGGTGGCGATACCCATTTCGCGGCAGGCGCGCAGCACGCGCAAGGCGATTTCGCCCCGGTTTGCGATAAGGACTTTTTTCAGCATAATGACTGTTCCTGTGGTTCGGGCAACCCGTCCGTAAAAAAGGGTGCGGGAACGCTGAAGGGGGAAAGCATTTCAGACGGCATAGGAAGTTTATGCCGTCTGAAAACAGGATTATCCGATAATGAAGAGCGGTTCGCCGAATTCGACGGGCGTACCGTTTTCGACCAAAATTTCTTTGACCGTGCCGGATTTTTCGGCTTCGATTTCGTTCATCAGCTTCATCGCTTCGATGATGCACAGCGTGTCGCCGGCTTTAACCTGTTGACCGACTTCGACAAATGCGGCGGCATTCGGGCCGGGCGCGCGGTAGAACGTGCCGACCATAGGCGATTTTTGCGCGTCGGACAAATCGCGGGCGGCCGGTGCGGCGGCGGGCGCGGATGCCGCAACGGGTGCGGCGGCAGGCGTTACGGCCGGCGCGGCGGCAGGTACGGGCGCGGCGTAAACGGGAGCTGCCGCAGCTGCAATGGTACGGGTAATGCGGACTTTTTCCTCGCCTTCGGTTACTTCGATTTCGGCGATGCCCGATTCTTCAACCAAATCAATCAGTTTTTTTAATTTGCGCAAATCCATTTCTGTTCCTTTAAAGGCTGCCGGTTTTCCGGCGGGTTGTTGCGTTGGTTTTTCAGAAAACAGCCGACTTGCGGCAACGGCGCAAACCGGGCGGAATGGTGTTCGGATACGGTTTTCCTGTGGTGGAAAACGACCGTGAGAATGTGTCCATTTTCCCGAAGTTGTCGGCAAATGTCCAGTAAAATATCAAAAAACGGCGGTTTTTGGGGGAAATGTGCAGGAAGTTTGATTTTGCGCACAAGATGCCCAGGGTTAAGAGTGTTTATTCTAATCTGTTGGTTTTTCGGGCAAAGATGCCGTCTGAAAAAAGGCTAAAGTGCGTATAATGGCGGCTTGCCCGAACGAGAGTGTAAAAATGGATATTTCAGATTTTGACTTTACCCTGCCCGAACACCTGATTGCCCAGCATCCGCCCGAGGTGCGCGGCAGCAGCCGCCTTTTGGTCGCGCTGCCGGATATGCCGCTGCAAGACAGGGTGTTCGGCGATTTGCCCGATTATGTCGAGGCGGGCGACGTTTTGGTGTTCAACAACACCAAAGTCATGAAGGCGCGGCTGTTTGGGCAGAAAGACAGCGGCGGCAGGATCGAAGCCCTGATTGAGCGCGTGTTGGACAACCATACCGCACTGGCGCATATCCGTTCGTCCAAGTCCCCCAAGCCCGGTATGGGGCTGGTGTTTGAAGGCGGCATCCGCGCCGTGATGGTCGGGCGTGAGGGCGAACTGTTCTGCCTGCGTTTTGAAGGCGGAGAGACCGTTTACGAACTTTTGGAACAGAACGGACACCTGCCCCTGCCGCCTTATATCGAACGTGCCGCCGATGCGGACGACGACAGCCGCTACCAGACTGTTTATGCCAAATATCAGGGCGCGGTCGCCGCGCCGACGGCGGGCCTGCATTTTACGGAAGAACTTTTGCGCCGCCTGAAAGACAAAGGCGCGGTAACCGCAGAAGTAACCTTGCACGTCGGTGCGGGGACATTCCAACCCGTGCGTGTGGAAAAAATTGAAGAACACAAAATGCACAGCGAATGGTTTGAAGTGCCGTCTGAAACCGCCGCCGCCGTTGAGGCGGCAAAAGCACGGGGGAACAAAGTCTGGGCGGTCGGCACGACTTCCATGCGCGCCCTCGAGTCTGCCGCGCGCGAGACAGACCGTCTGAAAGCGGGGCAGGGCGATACCGATATTTTCATCACGCCGGGCTACCGTTTTAATGTTGCCGACAGGCTGGTTACCAATTTCCATCTGCCGAAATCGACGCTGCTGATGCTCGTCAGCGCGTTTTCGGGTATGGGGCATATCCGCGCCGTATATCGTCATGCGGTTGAACGCGAATACCGTTTCTTCAGCTACGGCGATGCGATGGTTTTGGGGCGGAACGAAGGGGGCGGGATTTAAACCGCCGCCGTCCGTTGACAAACAGATGCCGTCTGAACCGTGGTTCGGGCGGTATTTTTTCGGATGTCCGGCAGTTGGATAATCCACCGCCCCAAATCGGGGGGCTTAAAAGTATAGTGGATTAACAAAAACCGGTACGGCGTTGCCTCGCCTTAGCTCAAAGAGAACGATTCTCTAAGGTGCTCAAGCACCAAGTGAATCGGTTCCGTACTATTTGTACTGTCTGCGGCTTCGTCGCCTTGTCCTGATTTTTGTTAATCCACTATAAAAAGAAAGTGAAGGCTATGTGCAACAAAATGCCGTCTGAAACCGCAAAACGGCTTCAGACGGCATTGTTCAACCTGATTCAGGCATCAGTTGCGGTTTTTCAAACGCCCGTGCAACTCTTGAACGCTGTACACGCCCAGATGGTCGCGGCTTTTCGCGCCTTCGCTCATCGCTTCGCCGCCGGCGGTGGTGGTGTATTGCGGCACGCGTTGCTGCAATGCGCTTTGGCGGATGATGTGGCTGTCGGACACGGATTGCGGATCGCTGGAAACGGTGTTCACGACCAGTGCGATTTCGCCGTTTTTCAGCGCGTCGCCGATGTGCGGGCGGCCTTCGGGTACTTTGTTGATGGTCTGCACAATCAGCCCGTGTTCGGTCAGGTATTGCGCCGTGCCGCGCGTGGCGCAGATGCCGTAGCCTAAAACTTGGAAGTTTTTAGCGGTTTTGATGACGCGTTCTTTGTCTTCTTCGCGTACGGAGAGGAAGATTTTGCCGGTCGGATTCAGGCGTTCGCCTGCGCCGAGTTGGGCTTTGTAGTAGGCTTCGCCGAAGCTTGCGCCCACGCCCATCACTTCGCCGGTAGAGCGCATTTCCGGTCCCAAAATCGTATCCACGCCCGGGAATTTGATGAAGGGGAACACGGCTTCTTTAACGGCATAGAAATCGGGGACGACTTCTTTTTCCACGCCTTGTTCTTTCAGGGAAATGCCTGCCATACAGCGTGCGCCGACTTTGGCGAGCGGCACGCCGGTGGCTTTGGAGACGAAGGGGACGGTGCGGCTGGCGCGCGGGTTCACTTCCAATACGAACACCACGCCGTCTTGTACGGCAAACTGTACGTTCATCAGTCCGACCACGCCCAGCGCGTACGCCATCGCTTTGGTTTGGCGGCGGATTTCGTCTTGGATTTCTTCGCTTAAGGAGTAGGGCGGCAGCGAGCAGCCGGAGTCGCCGGAGTGGATGCCCGCCTGTTCGACGTGCTGCATAATGCCGCCGATAACCACGTCTTTGCCGTCTGAAACGCAGTCCACATCGACCTCGATTGCGTTGTTCAAGAAGAAGTCGAGCAGCACGGGGCTGTCTTCGGAAACCTGCACGGCTTCGCGCATGTATTTTTGCAACTGCTCGGCGGAGTGGACAATCTGCATCGCGCGTCCGCCCAAAACATAAGACGGGCGCACGACCAGCGGATAACCGATTTCTTCGGCTTTGACGAGGGCTTCTTCTTCGTTGTGTGCGATGCGGTTGGGCGGTTGGCGCAGGCCTAAGTCGTTCAACACTTTTTGGAAGCGTTCGCGGTCTTCGGCGGCATCGATGCTGTCGGCGGACGTGCCGATGATGTTCACGCCGTTTTCAACCAATGCGTTGGCGAGTTTGAGCGGGGTTTGACCGCCGTAATGCACAATCACGCCCCACGGGTTTTCGGTGCGGACGATTTCCAACACGTCTTCCAAAGTCAGCGGCTCGAAATACAGGCGGTCGCTGGTGTCGAAGTCGGTGGACACGGTTTCGGGGTTGCAGTTCACCATAATCGTTTCAAAGCCCGATTCGCGCAGGGCGAGCGCGGCGTGAACGCAGCAGTAGTCAAACTCGATGCCCTGACCGATGCGGTTCGGGCCGCCGCCGAGAATCATCACTTTTTTGCGGTCGGAAGGACGCGCTTCGCATTCTTCTTCGTAAGTGGAGTAGAGGTAGGCGGTTTCGGTGGCGAACTCGGCGGCGCAGGTATCGACGCGTTTGTAAACCGGATGCAGGTTCAGCGCGTAGCGGTGTTCGCGCACTTCTTTTTCGCTTACGTTCAACAATTGTGCCAAACGTTTGTCGGAGAAGCCTTTGCGTTTCAGACGGCGTAGGGCGGCGAAATCCAAATCACTCAAAATGCCGTCTGAAACCGATTTTTCTTCTTTTACCAAGTCTTCGATTTGCGCCAAGAACCAGGGGTCGATGGCGCAGATTTCGTGGATTTCTTCCAGGGTGAAGCCTGCACGGAACGCATCGGCTACAAACAGCATACGCTCAGGGCCGGGGTTGGCCAGTTCGCGGCGGATTTCCGCTTTGTCGGAGCTTCTCGGATTGAAGCCGCACAAGCCGGTTTCCAAGCCGCGCAGGGCTTTTTGGAAGCTTTCCTGAATCGTGCGGCCCATCGCCATCACTTCGCCCACCGACTTCATCTGCGTGGTCAGGCGGTCGTCTGCGGCGGGGAATTTTTCAAACGCGAAACGCGGGATTTTGGTTACGACATAGTCGATGGACGGCTCGAACGACGCGGGGGTTTTGCCGCCGGTGATGTCGTTGCGCAACTCGTCCAGCGTAAAGCCGACCGCCAGTTTTGCCGCCACTTTCGCAATCGGGAAGCCCGTTGCTTTGGATGCCAACGCGGATGAACGGCTCACGCGCGGGTTCATCTCAATCACAATCATCTCGCCGTTTTCAGGGTTTACCGCAAACTGCACGTTCGAACCGCCCGTGTCCACGCCGATTTCGCGCAATACCGCTAAGCTTGCGTTGCGCATGATTTGGTATTCCTTGTCCGTCAGCGTTTGCGCCGGCGCAACCGTAATCGAGTCGCCCGTATGTACGCCCATCGGGTCGAAGTTTTCAATCGAGCAGATGATGATGCAGTTGTCGTTCTTATCGCGCACCACCTCCATCTCGTACTCTTTCCAGCCGAGGACGGACTGCTCAATCAGCAGTTCGTGCGTGGGCGACGCATCGAAACCGCGTTCGCAAATCGCCAAAAACTCGTCTTTATTGTAGGCAATGCCGCCGCCCGAACCGCCCATCGTGAAAGACGGGCGAATCAGCGTCGGGAAGCCGACCTGCTCCTGCGCCGCCAAGGCTTCGTTCATCGTGTGGCAGACAAAGGATTTCGGGCAGGAGAGGCCGATTTTCTCCATCGCTTCTTTAAAGCGGCCGCGGTCTTCCGCCTTGTCGATCGCGTCTTCCGTCGCGCCGATCAGTTCGACATTGTATTTCGCCAGCACGCCGTTGCGCGCCAAATCCAGCGCACAGTTCAGCGCGGTCTGGCCGCCCATCGTGGGCAGAATCGCATCGGGCCGCTCCTTGGCGATAATCTTCTCTACCGTCTGCCACATAATCGGCTCGATGTAGGTAACATCCGCCATTTCAGGGTCGGTCATAATCGTGGCGGGGTTGGAATTCACCAAAATGACTTTATAGCCTTCTTCACGCAAAGCCTTGCAGGCCTGTGCGCCCGAATAGTCAAATTCGCAGGCCTGACCGATAACGATAGGGCCGGCGCCGATGATAAGGATGGATTTTAGGTCGGTACGTTTGGGCATGGGGTTGGTCTTTCTTTTGAATAATTTGAATTATTGACGATTGGTAACTTCTCTAATTATTTCTGCATCTGTTTTTTCATCACTTGGATTATCTGAAAAGAAAAAACTGTAATTACTATCGGCTTTAAATTTTTCGTATAACTCTGGGCGCAAAATTTTTGCTTTTTCACTATTTTCCACGCTCCTGCGATTAGGCTTACCAGCCTTATCTTTCCCGTTTCTACGGACATCATAACAATAAATAGTGTTAGGAGAGTTAGGTTCTAAACGAGTAGCTACAATCCTTTTATAAATTATGTCTAAATCTTTTTTAGTTTGTGTTGGAATGAAATCTGCAAAAAAATTACTAAAACTCTGAAAAATTTCTCTGATTGTCGCAGTACCAGCTTGAACATTAATTTTAAAAAAATTAATAAAATCATTAGCATTTTTGAAATTAACTTGAGAAAAATTAGCGTATGCAAATATTGAATTACCACTATTCAAATTAAAAAACTCTAATTTTGCTTGTGCAGATTGATGCGGTTTGGATTCATCAGGTTTATATCTGGTCAAAATAACAGCATATTGCCCTTGATTATAATTAAAAGGAAATGCTTCAATCGTTCTGTTTTTACTCTTCATATCATCCAGTAAATCTCTTAAATTGTTGAGCGCCATTTCATATTCCTAAATAAATGTACTTAGTAAGCAAGCCGTAGCCCGCATGTAGGGCGTGCGCGGTACGCACGCACGCGTTCTCCATTTTCCCTGCAACCCCAACCACCGCGTGCGTGCCTTGCGGCACACACCCTACCGACGGGTTCAAAGGTCGTCTGAAAAAACGCTCGCGGCATTTGTTCCATCTTCCTTGCGATAAAGGCTACCTGAAAAATTCCTGCTGTTGATATCTCGGGCATTCTTTCTCAAACCGCCTGCAACTGCCAAACCTGCTGCAACCTGCCCCCTCCCCCGTGGGGGAGGGCTGGGGAGAGGGTACCTCTGAATTTCGGCAATCTTTCCCAACACCTTCACCGCCCAAACACAAGCCTTGCGGCTTGTTGCCCTCTCTCTAACTCTCTCCCACGGGAGAGAGGATGAGGCGGCTGTTGGGGTTAAGGTTTCTGTAAACTAATCAGCTTGTGCAGCTTGCTTTTCCAATTCCTGCAATACGCGCAGGATTTCCGCGAGCACATCGTTTGTCTGCTGCAAAATTTCGTGGTCCCAAAAACGCAGTACGGTAAAGCTCAAGCTGTTGAGATATGCCGTCCGCGCGTGGTCGTATGCGGCTTGTTCTGTGTGCTGTCCGCCGTCTGCTTCGACAATCAACTTGGGCGTTACGCACATAAAATCAACAATATAATTCCCCATCGGCTGCTGGCGGCGGAATTTGTAGCCGTTCAGACGGCCTGCCCGCAGGTGCTGCCACAATTTTGCTTCCGCCTCGCTCATTTCTTGACGCATGGCTTTGGCGCGTTGGCGCAGGACGGGGTTGTCGGCGGTCAAGAGTTTCTCGTGCGTACTCATTTTGTTGTCGGCTTACTGCCCTCTCTTTAACTCTCTCCCACGGGGAGAGAGGACGGTGCGGCTGTTGGAATTAAGGGTTCTGTAAACTAAACAGCTTGTGCAGGCTGTTTTTTATTTTGCACAGGCCGTCTGAAAACTTCCTTAAAAGCTGGTGATAAACGTAATCAGGCCCAAAAAGATGCCGGGGATGTTTGCCAATATGACAGGGTAGTCGCGTTTTTCTTTCAAAAAGCCGTAGGCAGTCCATAATGTGCAGTTGATGGCGGCGACAAAGGGTTGCAGCGGCGATCCGTGGTTGCCCGCGAGGTTGTTTTGGATTTGCGGGATATAGGAAACGTACATACCTATGGCGGTCAGGGTTGCAGCGGCGGAAAGGATGCGTGTTTGTTTTTCGGTCAAAATATTCCTTTCTGATTTTGGGGGCGGGAAACGGTGTCGGGATGCCGTCCGAACAGCCGGTTTATTGTTTTGCCGCCTTCATATTGCCAATGAATTTATCAAACAAATAGCCGACATCTTGCGGACCGGGGCTGGCTTCGGGGTGGCCTTGGAAGCAGAACACAGGTTTGTCGGTCAGTTCGATACCTTGCAATGTGTTGTCAAACAAGGATTTGTGGGTAATGCGTGCGTTGGTTGGCAGGGTGTCGGCATCGACGGCGAAACCGTGGTTTTGGCTGGTGATGACGACTTTGCCGCTGTCCAAATCTTGCACAGGGTGGTTCGCGCCGTGGTGGCTGAAGCGCATTTTCAGGGTTTTCGCGCCGATGGCGAGGCTGATGAGCTGGTGTCCCAAGCAGATGCCGAAAATCGGTTTGCCGCTTTCCATCAGTTTTTGTACGGCTTTGATGGCGTAGTCGCAAGGCTCGGGGTCGCCGGGGCCGTTGGACAGGAACACGCCGTCGGGATTGAGTGCCAACACGTCTTCCGCGCTCGTTTGGGCGGGGACGACGGTCAGGCGGCAGCCGCGCGAGGCGAGCATACGCAGGATGTTGGTTTTCACGCCGAAATCGTAGGCGACGACGTGGTAAGGCTGTTCGTCAGGGGTAACGAAACCCTTGCCCAATTCCCATTCGCCTTCCGTCCATTCGTAAGTTTCCGTGCAGGAAACTTCTTTTGCCAAATCTTTGCCGACCATACTGCCGAACGCGGCGATGAGTTCTTGCGCTTTTTCGATTGTGGCGTCCGCACCTGTCAGAATCGCGCCGCCTTGCGCACCTTTTTCGCGCAGCAGCGTGGTCAGTTGGCGGGTGTCGATGTCGGCGATGGCGACGGTTTTGTTGCGTACCAGATAGTCGTGCAGGCTTTCTGAGGCGCGGAAGTTGCTGTGCAAGAGCGGCAGGTCGCGGATAATCAGGCCGGCGGCATAAACGCTGCGGCTTTCTTCATCTTCGGCGTTGGTACCGGTGTTGCCGATGTGTGGGTAGGTGAGGGTAACGATTTGTTTGCAGTAGGAGGGGTCGGTCAGGATTTCCTGATAGCCGGTTATCGAAGTGTTGAACACGACTTCGCCGGAAGTCGAACCTTCGTAACCGATTGATGTGCCGTGAAATACGCTGCCGTCAGCGAGGACGAGGAGGGCGGGGGTGCTCATGATGGGAATCCTGTTTTTAATAAAATTCTTGACAATGCCGTCTGAAGGGACTTCGGCAGGGGGCATCCGGTCGGAAAAATCCGGTCAAAAAAAAACACGCCGCGCAAGATAGACGCGTAACGTGCTTTTCGGGCAAGTGCCTATACCCTGAAAGCAGCATATTTTAAGACGAAACCTACCCGATTTCAAGCGCAAACGCGGCAGGCGGGCTGATATGTTCGCGCGAAAACGGAAATCCGGGGCATAAAACCGCCCGCTCCGCGCCCACTATGCCCGTTACGCATTTCCCCACGTCCGCCCGGCGAAACTATGGAAATACCCGAACCGTCAGAAATACCCGAATCGTCAGGAATACCCGAATCGTCAGGAATACCCGAATCGTCATTCCCGCGCAGGCGGGAATCCAGACCCGTCGGCGCAGAAACTTATCGGGTACAACGGTTTCTTCAATCCTGAGTTCTAGATTCCCACTTTCGTGGGAATGACGGGATGTAGGTTTCCTTAATCCCGCATTCTAGATTCCCGCCTGCGCGGGAATGACGGCACATAAGTTTCCGTGTTGATTTGAGTACGCCGCAGGGTGTTGCGTAGGGTAGGTTTCAGCCCTCCGATTCCGCCAATTCCAACACCTCCGCCGTATCCCGCCATTTTCAGACGGCATCGGTTTGTCGGCGTTTCATTTACCCCCCATCCCGAAAAACGCAAACAATGCCGTCTGAACGCTCTTGTAGGGTAGGCTTCAGCCCACCGATTCCATCAATCCCACATTTCCACCGTTTTCATCGAATACACCGAATCCGCCCCTTTTCACAATCCAGTCCTACGCAACTGAACCGTCATTCCCGCGCAGGCGGGAATCCAGACCTGTCGGTGCAGAAACTTATCGGATAAAACTGAAGGTTTCTCCAGTCCTGAGTCCTAGATTCCCACTTTCGTGGGAATGACGGGATGTAGGTTTCCTTAATCCTGCATCCTAGATTCCCGCCTGCGCGGGAATGACGGCATCGGTTTGTCGGCGTTTCATTTGCCCCCTCCCGAAAAACGCAAAAAAATGCCGTCTGAAGACCTTTCAGACGGCATTTGCGGGGGAATCGGCTGCGCGGGCGGGTTAGAAGAAGACTTCGCGCCAGCTTACCCGTTTCATATTGCAGATCGGGCCGGCAACATCCAAGTCGGACATATCGTTCATCAGCAGCGTGTGCACGCCTTTGCTGAAGAAGCAGCGGTTGCCGGATTTTTGGAAGGGGGTGTTGTCATTGCCGCTGCCGCCCGCGTCGCCGTCTGCCGTTGTCGGGTGATCGCTTGTTTTTTGGCTGTCCAGATAGCTTGCGGTCAGCAGTTTCGGATAAA
This sequence comes from Neisseria benedictiae, assembly GCF_958267435.1. Classification (NCBI taxonomy): domain Bacteria; kingdom Pseudomonadati; phylum Pseudomonadota; class Betaproteobacteria; order Neisseriales; family Neisseriaceae; genus Neisseria; species Neisseria benedictiae. The sequence continues at coordinate 95,535 of NZ_CATQFV010000049.1, read as the reverse complement.
CATATCCGCTCGGGCAGACGGTTTCACTGCCTTTTTCCATACAGCCCACGGGGATATTGTTGCCTTTTGCGTCTTTTTTCTCGCCGACTTTTTTTGCCACGCGGTTATCCGGCACGACGGGGCGCGCGCTTTTCTTCGTCAGCCTGCCGCCGTCGGCGGTATTGATGCCCAAAAATGCGGTTTCCGCGCCGCAGCCGTTGGCATTGTAGTTGCGGATGGTTACAAAGGCGGTACGCAATACCACGGTCGGTTTGACGGTAACGCGCTGTCCGGGCTGCAATTTCACTACCCAGCCCTTGTCGCCCGAGCCGTCAGACCTTTTGTAGTCGCTCAAGAACAGCATATTGCCGTCTTTTGTCAGCACTTGCTCAAGCAGCCCTTTGCCCAATCCGTCTTCTGCCGGCAAAGATTCCGTATCGTTATCGAAAATACCGTAAACGTGTTGGATGTCTTGGCTTGCCACATCATCCTCAGTCAAATCGCTGCCCGTGCCGAAGATGACGACGCGTTTGTCTTTCAGTTGGGAAATAGCGGGCGCGGAAGTAATCGGTTTTGTGCCGTTGAAAATGGCGCGTGCAGACCATCTGGTCGGGTCGTTGCCGCCCAAATCAAATCGGTACATCTTGCCGCCCCGGTCGCCGGCATAGGCGATATCGACCGTGCCGTCCAAGTCCGTATCGACAAGCGTGGGGGACGAAAGCCCGCCCTTGCCGCCGGGTACGGTAATTTTTGCAATCAGAGTACCGCTGCTTTCCAAATCATATACATACAGCGCGGTTGTATTATCGCCGCTGTTAATATCTTTAGTCGCATAGCCGGAAGCGAGGAAGGCGGCATATTTGCCGTTGTGGGTTTTGCCGATTTGCGGCGTGCCGACGGTGTAGCCCAAGCCGTTGTTTGTTACGTCAAACAGGGAAACGCCGGTTTGGTTGCTGTCGGCCTTGGTCAAATCCAAGGCATACGCGCCTTTGCCGCCCTGACCCATCGCGCCGAACATAAACACGCGATCTTTGTATTGGCGCAAGACAAAGCCGCCGTCCACGCCGTACAAACCGCCCGTGTAGTTTTCGTTGGCAAAGTTGTGCAGGTCTTTTGCCAAAGTGGAATCCGCGTTATCCAAATCTTTGCGCGGCATTTCAGCGGGGATGTAGCTGAGCTTCAGATTGTAGCCGCCGCCGCTTTTTTTGAAGATATGCACCATCCCGTCGTTGGCGGCGGTTGCCAAATAGTCGCCGACCGCCGTTACCGGGCTGTTGACGATGTCGCCCAAATCGCGTTTGCCGTTGTCGCGGATGCGGTATTGCTGGCTATACAGTTTGCCGCGTGTTGAGGCATCTATCGCATTGTTAAAATAGTTAAACTGATTGTCGTTTCCATCGCGCCGGTCGGTCCAGCGCAGCAGCACGGTTTTCCATTCGTCTTGATTGTTTCCCAAGCTGCCGATACCGAACGTGCCATTCGTAATGCCGTTAATATTGCTGTCGCTCAAGGATACGCCGTTTGCCAGGCGGATTGCCGCCTTGCGTCCGGCAAAGACGGGTTCGGTAAAACCTTTGCTTGGCAGATAATCCGCGCCGCCGTTTTTCTTATTGTTTTTATCCAAGGTGTAAAAGAGGATGCGGCTGCTTGCCGACTTGGGATCGGTAACGACCGCCGCCGCCTTGTTCGGGAAACCCGAGCCCAAAGGGGCGGGGGCGACGATGGCGTATTGGCTGCCGTCCGGTCCGGCGGCGGTATATTGCGCCCGCGTACAGCCACCCGCGCCTATGCTGGGAAGCTGGAGTTTTACGTCGATATGGCCTTGTTCATGTATCTTATACAGAGTACCCGTCCGACCCCTGCCGTTTGCGTTATACGGCATAAAGTTGAAGTCGGGCATATTAATCTCGCCCAGTTTGATTTCTTGGGCGTTGAGGCTGCCCGGAGTACCCAACAGGTGCAGCTTGGCGCGCAGGGCGAAGGCTCTGCCGCTGCTTCTTTCCCCTGTCGGCTGGGTAATCATTTCGTTTAGCAGCGTATGGTCATTATTAATGGTTATCCATTGCGGCGCAGTGCCGCTCGATTTAGTCAATTGGAAGGAAACGCCCAGCCACGGATGGTCTTTCAGCTTGTATATCGGCAGGCCGTCCGGACTGGTTCCCGCCGAGGTGGGATCGAGTGCGCTGTCCTTAAAGTTGAAATAAAATTTGAAAGGCAGGTTGGGACACTGGCGGCTTTGACCCGTCGATACGCCCACGCCCTTGAGGAAGCAGCTGATGCCGGTAAAATCATAACCCATCTTCCCTTTATGGACGGTCGTCAGCCAACTGTCGGTTTTGCGCCCCGCCATATTGTCGGCATCAAGCCCGGAAACCTTGCCCCACAGCGGGGCGGGACCGCCGCCGAGGTTCAGCTTGCCGACCTTGCCCGCAAGCAGCGTGTCGGTGTTTGCGTAGGTAAATTCGTCAGTCAGCGACACGATAAAATTACATTCTGGAGTTCCGGGTGTGATTCCTAGATCAGTACACGCTTGTTTTGTGCTTACCGAATCGGGTTGACCTTTCGGAATAGACAATTTCCGACCGTTGCGTACGCCCTGACCGCCGGGTATCTTACCGCCTTCTACGCTGCCGTCGTCTTTGACGATAAAGTTGAAAGTTTCACTATCGCCCGCGCCGAACGCCTGTTGGGACGATACCGCCAAGAGCATCGCGGTATAAATTGCGGTATGGAGGAGCAAGTGCCGTTTGGGTGTTTTTTTCATATCGTTTTCCTTTTCCGTTTTCCTTTTTGGGTGAAACCCCGCCACTTGGACATCCGTCCTTCGCGGCGGCAGAATCAGACTTTGTTTGGGAGGGGCGCACCCCCTTCCGAATCGGGGCGGCACATAGGGCGACGCTTTATGTGCCGCCCTGCGTGCCGAAACATATGTTTCGCAGGGTGTTTCGTGGGTTTTGCAGGGCGGGCGCAGTGTGTTTTGCAGGGCGGGCTTCAGCCCACCAATCCAACCAAATCCATTAATCCCGCCGATTCCGCCGCCGTCATTCCCACAAACCTACATTCCGTCATTCCCACGAAAGTGGGAATCCGGAACGCAAAATCTCAAGAAACCGTTTTACCCGATAAGTTTCTGCGCCGACAGACCTAGATTCCCGCCTGCGCGGGAATGACGGAGGTGGTTGTATGGTGGGCTGTAGGGTGGGCTTCAGCCCACCAACTCCACCAATCCCACAAAATCCACCAATGTTACCAAATCCATTAATCCCGCCTATTCCGTCAATTCCAACCACGTCCGCCGGTTTGCCGACACCCGCCGATTCCGCCGAAAACCTTTGATGCGGTGGAATCGGTGGGACTGGTGGATGTGGTGGGCTGAAGCCCACCCTACAGCCCACCCTACATCCTACCTTACAACCCACCTTACGCATCCGCCTCGCGCGTCCGTAATGACGGACGGGAACGGCGCACGGGCATTGCCGGAATCTTTTGTGTTTCCATTATCATACTCTTTTTAATGCGCTATTCCAAGAATATGATGCCCTCCGGCGGCATCCCACCCTACGGCTTGCTATAAAAATACCTAAACCGTCATTCCTACGACCCTACATTCCGTCATTCCTACGAAAGTGGGAATCTAGAACGTAAAATCTCAAGAAACCGTTTTATCCGATAAGTTTCCGCGCCGACAGACCTGGATTCCCGCCTGCGAGGGAATGACGAATCCATCCGTACGGAAACCTGCACCACGTCATTCCCACGAACCTACATCCCGTCATTCCCACGAAAGTGGGAATCTAGGATGCGGAATCTCAAGAAACCGTTTTATCCGATAAGTTTCTGCGCCGACAGACCTGGATTCCCGCCTGCGCGGGAATGACGGCGGCGGGGGTTGGTGGATTTGGTGGGCTGAAGCCCACCCTACGCCCACCCTACAGTCCGCCCTACAGCCCATACTACGGCGCACCCTGTGCCCATCCTGCACCTACGCTGCGCCTGACCTGCGAAATACCCTGCGCCTATCCTGCGCGTCCGCCTGTGTGCCGCCGTTGTGGCGGTGCGGGGTTTCAGACGGCATTGCGGTTTCGGGGGCGGGGCTTTATTCGACGACGATTTTGGGGAAGCGGCTGCTGAAGTCTTTGCCTTTGTCGGCAATGCTCAGGGCGATTTGGAATGCGGCATCGGTGTAGATTTTGGCGATGGAGGGGTGTTCGTCGAACAGTTGTGCCGCCGCCCCTCCGTCCATTGCTTCGCGCACGGGCAGGCTTAAGGGAAGCTGTCCGAGCAGGGGGACGTTGAGGCGTGCGGCTAAATCTTTGCCGCCGTCCGTGCCGAACAGGGCTTCGCTGTGTCCGCAGTTGGTGCAGATGTGGACGGACATATTTTCCAATACGCCCAAAATCGGAATGTTGACTTTTCGGAACATATCCACGGCTTTGCGCGCGTCTATCAGGGCGATATCCTGCGGCGTGGTTACGATGACCGATCCGGTTACGGGGATGCGTTGGGACAGCGTGAGCTGGATGTCGCCCGTACCCGGGGGCAGGTCGATAAACAGGTAGTCCACTTCGTCCCACTCGCTTTGGAACATCAGCTGCTGCAAGGCTTGGCTGACCATCGGGCCGCGCCAGACGACGGCTTGGTCGGTATCGACGAGAAAGCCGATGGACATAACCTGTATGCCGTCTGAAGATTCGACGGGAATGAGTTTTTGGTTTTTCTGATCGGGTTTGCGGTCGTCCACACCCAGCATCGTGGGCTGGCTCGGACCGTAAAGGTCGGCATCGAGTACGCCGACGCGCGCGCCCATCCGCGCCATTGCGGCGGCAAGGTTGGCGGTGGTTGTTGATTTGCCCACGCCGCCTTTGCCGGAGGCGACGGCAATGATGTTTTTCACACCTTTGATGGTGGTAACGCCGGGTTGGACTTTATGTGTGCCGATTTCCGTGTCCATGGACAGATGGATGTGTGTGTCGCCTGTTTCGGGCATCAGGGTTTCTTGTACGGAATCGGCGATGGCGGCGGCGATGTGCGCGACAGGGAAGCCGAAATGCAGGGCGATATGGATGCCGTCTGAACGCTGTTCGACCGAGCGGACGGCCTTTTCGCTGCCGAGTGTGCGTGCCGTATTCGGAACGGCGACGGTGTCGAGGAGGGTGCGGATGTTTTGTATGTTCATAATGTGTGTTTCTGTGTGCAGTTTGGGAAACGGGCGGAAAGTGTACATTGATTTCGGGCGGTTTGCCTTTCCTTGTGCGAACTTTTACACGGTATGCGGCGGATTGTGAAAATCCGTTGTCAAAATATCCCGTGCAAACAGTGGTCTGCAATTAAGCCTGTAAAATTTGCTTGACGAGGCAAGATGGTGCTGTATAATGCACGCCTTATCGGGTCGTTAGCTCAGTCGGTAGAGCAGCGGACTTTTAATCCGTTGGTCGAGCGTTCGAATCGCTCACGACCCACCAGATAACCGGAAGCCAAGTTTTAGGACTTGGCTTTTTTGTTTGCCTGCAGGTTGCGCGGGCGTACAGTTTGCGGGGGCGTACAGTTTGCGGGGGCGTATGAAAAAGAAACTGCTTTCGGGCATCAAATTTGCTGTTCAGACGGCATTGGTGTTTTTGCTGGTGTCGCTGTTTTTGGATTGGGTACGCAAGCCCGACGAACCTGCCGGGGCGGCAGGGCGGCCTTTGACCCTGCTGTCGGGGCAGCGGCTGACTTTGGGACAGTTTAGCCGGGATAGGGCGGTGCTGGTGTATTTTTGGGGAAGCTGGTGTGGCGTGTGCCGTTATCAGTCGCCGATAATCGATGATTTGGCGGCCGATGGCGTGCCGGTCGTCGGTGTGGCGGTACGTTCGGGCAGCGCGTCCGAAGTGGCGGCATATATGGCAAAACGGGGCTTGGGCTTTCCGACTGTCAACGATGAGGACGGGGGTTTGGCAAGGTCTTGGCGGATTGTCGCAACGCCTGCCGTCGTTTTGGTCAAAAATGGGAAAATGATCCACTATACGACGGGAGTCAGCAGCTATTGGGGTTTACGTGCACGAATCTTTCAGGCGGATGTTTTCGGTTAACCTTTGTTCCTGTTAAACTTTCCGCTGTGTAGAAAATCAAACGGCATATGCTTTGCGCGGCGGATGCGGCGGCTTTTGTTTTTTGGGAAAGAGCCGGTGTGCCTGCCGATGTAATCCCTTGTTGTGATTGTGGGAAAAATAGATTAAGATATAACTATTAAAATATTTTTAGATAGGATTATCGGAATTAAAGTCTTTTATACCCAGTCGTCCGATGCGGTTTATAGAGTATTGTTGCTATATGTTCGTTTTGTTATATAACGGTTGCATCAAAAATTACGCCCACAGGCTTTCCTGACGGTTTGAAAGTTTGATTTTCGATAACTTGGAGACTTAAACAATGCCTACCCAATCAAAACATGCGTCTATCAATATCGGTCTGATACAGGCAAGGGAAGCCCTGATGACCCAATTCAGGCCTATTCTGAACCAGGCGAATATCACTGATCAGCAATGGCGGATTATCCGTCTTTTGGCGGAAAACGGCACGCTGGACTTTCAAGATTTGGCGAATCAGGCGTGCATTTTGCGCCCCAGCCTGACCGGTATCCTGACCCGTCTTGAAAAAGCGGGGTTGGTCGTCCGCCTGAAACCTTCCAACGACCAACGGCGCGTTTATCTGAAGCTGACTGCCGAGGGCGAGAAGCTGTATGAGGAAATCGGCGAAGAAGTGGACGAACGCTACGATGCTATCGAAGAAGTGTTGTCCCGCGAGAAAATGCTGCTGCTTAAAGATTTGTTGGCAGAGCTTGCCAAAATCGAGGATGCGTTGAACTCGTAATACGCCGTAACGCGCGGAAACGTCCGCACGGCGGGATTCCGAATCAGGATTGCTGCACATAGGGGATGCCTTGTGTGCAGCATTCTTATATAGGGGACAGTTTAAGGGGAAAAATGACGGATTTGCAGAAAACTTTTCAAACTTCGTTCCGTGATGCGATGGCATCTTGCGCGGCAGGTGTTCATGTCATTACGACAGAGGGATCGGCAGGACGTTACGGCATCACGATGACTGCGGTTACACCGGTTACGGACGAGCCTCCGACCGTGATGCTGTGTATCAACCGTAAAGCCCGTATCATCCCGATACTATCGGAAAACGGCAGCCTCTGCATCAATACGCTGGCGGACGAACATCAGGATGTTGCCGAACATTTTGCCGGGCTGACCGACCTGTCGCCCGAAGAGCGGTTTGCCTACCATATTTGGCATCGCGGCAAAACGGGACAACTTGAAATAGAGGGCGCGTTGGCGCACCTGCACGGGCATATTGTCGGCCAACATGAAATCGGCACGCATTTTGTGTTTTACGTCAGGCTCGACGAAATTAAAAATTGCGTGGGCAAACGTCCGGCGCTGCTTTATTTCAGACGGCAGTTTAGATCTTTAGACTGATATTCGGACAGATATATATATGAAAGCGATGATACTGGCGGCAGGACGCGGCGAGCGTATGCGCCCTTTGACCGATACCACTCCGAAGCCGCTGCTCGATGTGGCGGGTAAGCCCCTAATCGGTTGGCACTTATGCCGTCTGAAGCAGGCAGGGTTTACCGAAATCGTCATCAACCACGCTTGGCTGGGTCGGCAGATAGAAGATGCTTTGGGCGACGGCTCGGCTTATGGCGTGAACATCGCCTATTCGCCCGAACCCGCAGGTGGTTTGGAAACGGCAGGCGGTATCGCACGGGCATTGCCGCTGTTGGGCGATGCCCCGTTTTTGGTTGTCAATGGCGATGTGCTGACCGATATTGATTTTGCAGCGGTGCACCGGAAGGCATCGTCCCTGCCCGAGCATATTTCCGCACATTTGTGGCTGGTGGAAAATCCCCCGCACCATCCCGACGGTGATTTTTCCCTGCTGCCGGACGGAAGCGTACAGTCGGAAGTATCCGGCGGCAACGGATTGACATTCAGCGGTGTGGGTATTTACCGTCCTGAAATGTTTGACGGAATCGAAGCGGGCAGTGTGGCAAAACTCGCGCCCGTATTGCGGAACGAAATGCGGCAAAACCGCGTGAGCGGACAGAAGCATACGGGCTTGTGGCTGGATGTCGGCACGGTATGCCGTCTGAAGGAGGCTCAAGCCGTTGCAGCGACTTGGAAGTAAAACGGAAACGGGACGCGGATGTGCGTCCCGTTTTCTTATTGCAGCCGTCTTAACTGATGCATTGCATCTTTAAAGGTTTTCGGAACAGGTTGTGCGGAGGTATATATCGTAAATAAGCATGTATACAATAAGGAAGATGGGGATTATGTAGAGCTGGTAATTGAATAGTGTATTAAAATAATTACGATATAATTCCACGGGTTCTGATAGTAAATGACAGATATTTGTTCAAAAAAAGATAGTTACAAATCGAAATTTTAGGAGGTACAGTATGTTAACGATAAGTGATATTCTCAATGACGATTTTGAATGGGACGAAGTCAAAATTGATGACGATGGATTTGAGAAATTAAGCACAGAGCTTATTATTGATTTTCTTAAGAAAAATACTCCGAAAGAAAGACAGCTATTGGCAATAAGTTGGAACTTTGATAATTCTAAAAAAGTAATCCAGTGGATAGTTGATCAGCCGGATACTGACAGAGGCACAATCCTTTATTTGTACTGGTACATGGCACCTGATTTTTATAAAGAGAACTGTGTGGACAGAAAAGAATGCGAAGAAAAATATTCATGGGGCTTAGAAGATTATGATATTTTAGATACCATTGAAACAAACTATCTTTCTGATTTTTATAATGATCAAATTTATGCATTTAATCCGACTAACGATTTATATTCTGGAGGACATGATTGGACAAAAGGATATGACGATAGTAAAGCAAAATCAAAAATACCAGAAGTAATGTTTAAGGCGTTAGATGGTGAAATTCTTGGAAGTCCAGACTGGGATGAAGGAATTCCAGAAGCCCTTTCTGTAATTATGGACAAGCTTTACAACGCTTTGGATGAATAAAAAAGATAAATCCCAGTTTGTCGGGGTAATACCTTTTAACGATAACCTTAAGCTATCGTTAAAAAGTTCATGGAGTTGAGTATCAAAACCGGTTCAAGATAAGGTGGATTTGCTTCATATTTGGTTATGCAGGATAAACAATGCCGTCTGAAACGGAAATCTGTTTCAGACGGCATTTTGCCGATTCGGTCAGTTGCGGACTTCGCCGCTTTTTTCTTTGTGTTTCAATACGGCGCGGTCAAGTTTGTCTGTCAGGGTGTCGATGGCGGCATACATGTCCTGACCGTCGGACTCGACGTGCAGGTCTTTACCGGCAAGGTGTACGTCTGCCTCGGCCTTATGGCCGGCTTTTTCCACAGACAGCGTTACAGTTATAGAAATGATGTCCGAAGCGTGGCGGTTGATGCGCTCCAGTTTCTTGGAAACGTGGTTTTTGATGGCTTCGGTAACGTCAAAATTCAGACCGGTGATTTTCAGATTCATGATACAGCTCCTTCGGTGGGTTCTGTCCGTCGGCGACGGAACGGAAAAACGGGTTGTAGCATTGTGTTGAAAAATTATTCTGCGGTTTTGCGTTTGTGTGCTGCCGGAATCTCAAGGGATTCTCTGTATTTGGCAATGGTGCGGCGGGAAACCTCCATGCCGCGGAAAGCCAGTAGGTTGGCGAGTGCCTCGTCAGAATAGGGCTTGCGTTTGTCTTCGCTGCCGACAAGCTGGGAGAGTGCGGCTTTAACGGCGTGTTGGCTGACGGCTTCTTTGCCTTCTTCCATTTGAACTGCCTGCGTGAAGAAATAGCGTAGCGCAAACACTCCGCGCGGGCAAGACAAATATTTTTGGTTGGCGGCTCGTGAAACGGTACTTTCTGCCACGCCCAATTCGGCGGCGGCATCTTTCATCAGCAGGGGGACGAGTCCGATTTCGCCAAAAGTGAAAAAGTCTGCCTGATGTTTAACGATGTATTCGGCAAGAAGGACGACGGTTGCCTTCCTCAATTCGAGCGAATCGATACGCTGTCTGGCTTCGCTGATTTTTTCCTTCCATTCGGGGGAAACGCCTTCAGACGGCATCAGTTCGCAATATTCGCGGTTGAGTTGCAAGACGGGTTGGGCATCTTCGTTGAAGCGCACCTTCCAGCCGTTTCCATCCGCCTCCACGCAGACATCGGGTCGGATATACGGCGTGGGCGTGGACGAGGCAAAACCGGCGGCGGGAAAGGGATTGAGCGAAGCAATGAGGTCGAGTGCGGCTTCGAGTGTGCCGCTGTCGGTTTGGGGCAGGCGTTTTTTTATTCGTGCGAGGGTTTGGCTGCGGTTGCCGTCAATGCTGTCGAGGGCGTTTCGGACGATATGCAGGGCGGAGGGTTTGGCAGCACATTCGCCCAATCTTTCTATCTGCAGTATCAGCGATTCGTTCAAATCGGCGGCAGCCACGCCTGCCGGGTCGAATTTTTTCAATGCGGTCAGGGCTTGTTTCAGCATTGCTTCATCCAACATCCACTCCAAGGGCGTATGGTCGAGGATGTCTTCGATGCTGTCGGTCAGGTAGCCCTGCTCGTCAAGGAAATCGATAAGGATGTGGACGCAGGCGGATTCTTGATCGGAAAGCGGGTGTTCGCATACTTGCGCATGCAGGTATTGCTTGAAATCTTCTTCGCCGGCAATGTTGGACAGCATATCTTCGCCTTCGTCTCCGCCGATTTGACGGGCAGGCGCAGTGTAATGGCTGAACTCGGCATCGGAAAATTCATCCGTGTCTTTGCGTTCGAGCAGGGGATTGTCCGACAGCCAGTTTTCGACCTCGCGTTCAAGTTCGATACCCGACATCTGCAATACGCGCAAAGATTGTTGCAGCCGCTGGTTGAGCTGCTGGGTCTGTTTGAGCTTTATTCCGAGTAAGGTCATGATAATGTGGGGGAAATTGTTATTTTCAGTCTGTCGGCGCAAAAAATGCCGCAAAGCGTCATTGCATTATAAATGGTTTTAATGAGCGGGTTCGGATTCCGTTCGATAACAAAAAACAAACGGAAATCAAAAACCGATTGCTTATAACAATATTAAATCGATTTCATAGTTTTAATAGCGAAAATCTTGGTGTATAGTTGCTTTCATAGTTTAAATAAAAGGAAAACAAAATGTCGATTCAAGAAATTTATTGCAATCAAGAAACCAGTTACGAATACGCTTTCTGCCAAATCGTACTGTAAGCCGTTTACCCCCATTTGACCAACCTGAGAAAAGGAACAAGAGCGATGACTACCTCCAAATGCCCTGTAACCCATCTGACCATGAACAACGGCGCGCCTGTTGCCGACAATCAAAACAGCCTAACCGCCGGCCCGCGCGGCCCCCTGCTGGCGCAGGATTTGTGGCTGAATGAAAAACTCGCCGACTTCGTGCGCGAAGTCATCCCCGAACGCCGTATGCACGCCAAAGGTTCGGGCGCGTTCGGTACGTTTACCGTAACACACGATATCACCCAATACACTCGCGCCAAAATCTTCAGCGAAGTCGGCAAAAAAACCGAGATGTTCGCCCGTTTCACCACCGTGGCAGGCGAGCGCGGCGCAGCCGATGCGGAACGCGACATCCGCGGTTTTGCGCTGAAGTTCTATACCGAAGAAGGCAACTGGGATGTGGTCGGCAACAACACGCCCGTGTTCTTCCTACGCGATCCGCGTAAATTCCCTGACCTGAACAAGGCCGTCAAACGCGACCCGCGCACCAATATGCGTTCCGCAACAAACAACTGGGACTTCTGGACGCTGCTGCCCGAAGCCCTGCACCAAGTGACCATCGTCATGAGCGACCGGGGCATCCCCGCCGGCTACCGCCATATGCACGGCTTCGGTTCGCATACTTACAGCTTCTGGAACGAAGCGGGCGAACGTTTCTGGGTGAAATTCCACTTCCGCACCCAACAAGGCATTAAAAACCTGACCAACGAAGAAGCCGCCAAAATCATCGCCGAAGACCGCGAAAGCCACCAGCGCGACCTGTACGAAGCCATCGAACGCGGCGACTTCCCGAAATGGACGATGTACATCCAAGTGATGCCTGAAGCCGATGCGGAAAAAGTACCTTATCATCCGTTTGACTTGACCAAAGTTTGGCCGAAAAAAGACTATCCGCTGATTGAAGTGGGCGAATTCGAGTTGAACCACAATCCCGAAAACTTCTTCGCCGATGTGGAACAATCCGCCTTCGCACCGAGCAACCTTGTTCCCGGTGTCGGTGCCAGCCCCGACAAAATGCTGCAGGCGCGTTTGTTCAATTACGCTGACGCGCAACGCTACCGCTTGGGCGTGAACTTCCGCCAAATCCCCGTCAACCGTCCGCGTTGCCCTGTTCACAGCAACCAGCGCGACGGCCAAGGCCGCGCCGACGGCAACTACGGCAGCCTGCCGCACTACGAACCCAACAGCTTCGGCCAATGGCAGCAACAATCCGACTTCGCCGAACCGCCTTTGAAAATCAACGGCGACGCGGCACACTGGGACTACCGCCAAGACGATGACGACTACTTCAGCCAACCGCGTGCCTTGTTCAACCTGATGAACGATGAGCAGAAACAGGCTTTGTTCGGCAACACCGCCGCCGCCATGGGCGATGCGCCCGACTTCATCAAATACCGCCATATCCGCAACTGCTACCGTTGCGATCCGGCATACGGTGAAGGCGTGGCAAAAGCCCTCGGACTGACTGTCGAAGACGCACAAGCCGCCCGCGAGACCGATCCCGCACTGGGTCAGGCCGGTTTGCTGTAAGGGGGCATTATGTGGATGGAAATTGAAGAAATCCTGTCCCGCGCCGTCCGCTACCGGAAATAACCGGGCATAAAAATGCCGTCTGAAACGTCGTTTGACCGTTTCAGACGGCATTTCCCCGTCCGCCTTTGCCGCTTCGGCGGGCGTTTTTTATTAAACACAAAATATCCCGTCATTCCCGCGCCATCCCCACCGGTTCAAACCGGCACGAAAACTTTTCCGCGTCATTCCCACGAAAGTGGGAATCTAGAACGTCAAATCTAAAGAAACCGTTTTTCCCCATAAGTTTCCGTGCCGACAGGTCTGGATTCCCGCCTGCGCGGGAATGACGGTTTAGGTATTTCTGACGATTCAGTAAGCCGTATCGGACTGTAGAATGGGCTGTAAGGTGGGCGTAGGGTGGGCTTCAGCCCACCAACTCCACCACTCCCACCAACCCCATCAATCCGCCAATCTTACCGGTACCGGCAAACCGATGCCGTCTGAAGGCGGCGGAGGCGGCGGAGGCGGTGGGCTGAAGCCCACCCTACAGCCCACCATTCCCACCAACTCCACCAATCCCACCAACCCACTTTTCCGCGTCATTCCCACGAAAGTGGGAATCCAGAACGTAAAATCTAAAGAAACCTTTTTCCCCGATAAGTTTCCGTGCCGACAGACCTGGATTCCCGCCTGCGCGGGAATGACGAATCCATCCGCACGGAAACCAAAATCCCGTCATTCCCACGAAAGTGGGAATCTAGAACGTAAAATCTAAGGAAACCTTTTTCCCCATAAGTTTCCGTGCCGACAGGTCTGGATTCCCGCCTGCGCGGGAATGACGGTTTAGGTATTCACATAAGGCGGATGTGTAAGGTAGATGCATAGGACGGGCGATAGGGTGGACGTAGGGTGGGCTTCAGCCCACCAACCCCACCATTCCACCAACCGAACCCAACCCAAACAAGCCAATCCGCTAATCCCATCATTTCCGCCGTTTTCAGACGGCATCGGTTTGTCGGTACAAGGCGGCGCGTAACGGCACAGGTAAGATTGTCGGATTTGTCGGATTTGTCGGATTGGTGGGCTGAAGCCCACCCTACAACCTGCCCTACAACCCACTTTTCCGCGTCATTCCCGCGCAGGCGGGAATCTAGGTTCGTTGAGTTTCAGCCATTTCTAATAAATTCTTGCAACTTTGAGTTTCTAGATTCCCACTTTTGCGGGAATGACGGGATACGGGTTTCCGTCACTCCGCCGGCTCCGCCAATCCCCCTCCCAAAATCCCAATCTGACAAAAAATGTCAGCCCGAAACTGACAAAAATTGTTACAACTGACAAAAAACGTCAGCCCGCCGCATTATTCCGCCGCAAGCCGCGCCGCGTTGATATAAAAAAATACCCATACCAAACAGACAAATAAAAAAATATTCTGTAAAATGCCGAGCCGAACCCGTTTTTGGCACGCCGCTTGCTTGTAAGAAGGCAAGCCGAACCAAAAAAACCATCGGTCAAATACATTACGGGTTTACGTTTGCGGCAGATACCGCAGATTTTCAATCAAACTTAAACATTTTCAAACAGGAGTCATCCAAATGAAAGCAATCCAAAAAGGTTTCACCCTGATCGAGCTGATGATCGTCATCGCCATCGTCGGTATCTTGGCAGCCGTCGCCCTGCCCGCATACCAAGACTACACCGCGCGCGCCCAAATGTCCGAAGCCCTGACTTTGGCAGAAGGTCAAAAAGCCGCAGTGGTCGAGTATTATTCCGACAACGGCACGTTCCCTGCCAACAATACTTCCGCAGGTATTGCTACTGCCTCTACGATTAAAGGTAAGTATGTGAACAAGGTAGAAGTTTCTGGCAGCGCAACCAGTGCCACAATTACCTCCACCATGAACACTTCCGGTGTGAACAAAGACATTTCAGGAAAAACCTTGGTTTTGGAGGGTAAACAAAACAGCGGTTCGTTCGAGTGGACTTGTAAAGCAGGTACTGTGGACAACAAATTCCTGCCGTCTTCCTGCCGCAAATAATGACAATGACCGGGTTTGACCTGGCCGTGAAAACAAATGCCGCCCGAACCGCTCGGGCGGCATTTTCTATTCCCCTTTGCCGCCGTAGGGTGGGCTGTAGGGTGGGCTTCAGCCCACCATTCCACCAACCCAACCAACTCCACCACATCAAGGATTTTTGGCGAACCGTTGGGATTCGGCGGGTTTCGGCGGGGATTGGCGGAATGGTTGGTTTGGGTTGGTGGGAATGGTTGGATTGGCGGAATGGTGGGCTGAAGCCCACCCTACGAAACACCCTACGCCCACCCTACAGCCTACACACCCGCCCTACTTATCCGCCCTACACATTTCCCTGCAAATCCCCTAAAAATCCTCCCACACGCCCTGAAAACAAGGAATAATACAGGTTTCCGCCCGTCGGGTTAAAAAGGGGATAAATATGTCAAACTACCGGAGGGACTTCACGCGCGGGGCGCACTATTTTTTCACATTGGCTTTACAAGACAGGACGAAGGATTACCTGATACGGCATATCGACAGGCTGCGCCTCGCCTATCGTGAAACGAAAACACGTTATCCGTTTGAAACGGCGGCAATTTGTATTTTGCCGGATCACCTGCATTTCATTATGCGGCTGCCGGAAGGCGATCACGATTACCCGATACGGATTGCATATTTGAAAACCCGGTTTTCCCAACTCATCCCCAAAGAGTGCCGCGCCCCCAACGGGAGTAAAACAAAAAAACGCGAAGCCGGCATTTGGCAGCGCAGGTTTTGGGAACACCTGATCCGGGACGAACAAGATTTAAACAACCACCGGGATTATATTTATTTCAACCCCGTGAAACACGGGTATGCGGCGAGTGTGAAGGAATGGCGTTATTCTTCCTTCTTCAAAGACGTTGAAAAAGGCATTTACCCTTTGGATTGGGGAGGGTAAAGCTCCCGCCGCCGCCAAAATCCGCAGGACGGACGCGGGGCAGATGCGTCGGGCGGGACGTAGGGTGAGGCGTAGGTGCGTAGGTTGGGCTGTAGGGTGGGCTTCAGCCCACCAACTCCACCAACTCCGCCAATCCAACCATTCCCACCAAACCATTCCCACCAAACCATTCCCACCACTCCCACCAACTCCACCAACTCCACCACATCAAGGGTTTTGGCGAACCGTCGGGATTCGGCGGTTTCGGTTTTTGGCGGGGATTGGCGGAATGGTTGGTTTGGGTTGGGTGGGATTGGTGGGAGTGGTGGGCTGAAGCCCACCCTACACATCCACCCTACGCCCTGCCCTACACATCTACTCTACGTATCACCAACGTTCCCAATCCCGTAAATTCCCTATTCCACCATTCCCACCAAATACCGACAAACTGATGCCGTTTGGAATTGGCGGAGTTGGTGGAGTTGGTGGGCTGAAGCCCACCCTACACATCCACCCTACACATCCACCCTACACATCCACCCTACACATCTACCCTACGCCCACTAGATTCCCACTTTCGTGGGAATGACGGAATACGGGTTTTCGCGCGGCGTTTTTCGCACTTTGCTGTTTTGCTATAATCCGCCCTTTTTAAGGACGGGTGCGTTATGGGTCTTTACGCTTTGCTCTTGATTGCGCTGGGGATGTCGATGGATGCGTTTGCCGTCGCGCTGGCAAAGGGTGCGGCGGTCAGAATGCCTCCGCGCAAAATTGCAGCAACGGCTTTGGTGTTCGGCACGGTTGAAGCGCTCACGCCGCTGGCAGGCTGGGTAGGCGGTTTTTATGCCAAGCCGTTTATCAGCGAATGGGACCATTGGGCGGCTTTCGTCCTGCTGGGCGGGCTGGGTCTGAAAATGATGCGCGAAGGGTTGTCGGACGAGGCGGAGGACGCGCGGGAAAACAAACGGGAAAGCTGGTGGTTGACGGTTCTGACTGCTTTTGGCACCAGCATCGACTCTATGATCGTCGGGGTGGGCTTGGCGTTTATGGAGGTAAACATCGCCTTTGCCGCCGCCGTCATCGGTATGGCGACGACGGTGATGGTGGCGTTCGGGTTGACGGCGGGAAGGGCGTTGGGCGGATTGTTCGGCAAACGCGCCGAGTTTGCCGGAGGTTTGGTGTTGATCGCCATCGGCACTTGGACGCTCTTGTCGCATTTGGGTTTGATTCAATGATGTCGGAAAATAAAATGCAAAAATATTCCGTCATTCCCGCGAAAGCGGGAATCCAGAACGTAAAATCTAAAGAAACCGTTTTATCCGATAAGTTTCCGCACCGACAGACCTGGATTCCCGCCTGCGCGGGAATGACGGGATTTCTGTTTTTGATTTTTTGTTTTTGGGGAATGACGGGATTTGAGATTGCGAGCATTTATCGGGTAAAACGGAAATTAAACGTTGCGGAAATTTATCCGAAATCACAGCAACTTTTCCGCGTCATTCCCACGAAAGCGGGAATCTAGAACGTAAAATCTAAAGAAACCGTTTTATCCGATAAGTTTCCGTACCGACCAGTCCGGATTCCCGCCTGCGCGGGAATGACGGGATTTCTGTTTTTGATTTTTTTTTGTTTTTGGGGAATGACGGGATTTGAGGTTGCGGGCATTTATCGGGAAAACAGCAACCCCTCCCCCGTCATTCCCACGAAAGTGGGAATCCGGGTTCGTTGAGTTTCAGCCATTTCTAATAAATTCTTGCAACTTTGAGTTTTTGGATTCCCGCCTGCGCGGGAATGACGGGATTTCTGTTTTTGATTTTTTTGTTTTTGGGGAATGACGGGATTTTGGCTTGCTGTTTTTGTGAAAATGGCGAAACCGCGCAAATGCTGATGCCGTCTGAAACACTGTTTGATTGTTTCAGACGGCATTTTTTGTTCACATCGATCAAGCCGCGTTGTCGAAGCCGCTGTGGCGCAGCAGTGCGTCTATGCGCGGTTCGCGCCCCCGGAAGGCTTTGAAGGATTCTGCCGCACTGCGCGATCCGCCGACGGCGAGGATTTCCTGCCAAAAGCGTTTGCCTGTGGCGGCAACGTCGTCGCTTTCTTCAAAGGCGGCGTATGCGTCCGCGCTCAATACTTCCGCCCACGCGTAGCTGTAATAGCCTGCGGAATAGCCGCCGGCGAAGATGTGGCCGAAGCCGTTGGCGAAGCGGTTGTATTCGGGCGGGCGGACGACGGCAACTTCTTCACGCACTTGGTCTAAAACCTGTTGCCAGTTTTTCAGACGGCATTCGTCGTCTTCGCTGTAAATCATCATATCGAAAAGGGCGAACTCCATCTGGCGGACGAGGAACATTCCGCGTTGGAAGTTTTTGGCGGCGAGCATTTTGTCGAAGAGTTCTTTCGGCAGGGGAACGCCGGTTTCTTCGTGGGCGGACATTTTCGCCAAGACATTGTATTCCCAAACGAAATTTTCCATAAACTGGCTGGGCAGTTCGACTGCGTCCCATTCTACGCCGTTGATGCCGGACACGCCCAGTTCGTCCACTTGGGTGAGCAGGTGGTGCAGGCCGTGTCCGGTTTCATGGAAGAGGGTGAGGATTTCGTCGTGGCTCAAACGCGCTTCCCTGCCGCCGACGGGCGGGGTGAAGTTGCAGACGAGGTAGGCGGTGGGCAGTTGCAGCGTGCCGTTGGCGAAGCGGCGGCGGCCTTTGTAGTCGTTCATCCACGCGCCGCCGCGTTTGCCTTCGCGGGCGTAGAGATCCATATAAACGCCGCCTATGGTTTCGCCGTTTTGTTCCAACTCGAAATAGCGCACGTCTTTGTGCCAGACGGGGACGGTTTTTTCGGTAAATCCGATGCCGTAGAGTTTTTTGATTTGGGCGAACAGTCCGTTTAATACTTTGCTGACGGGGAAGTATTTTTTGACTTCGGTTTCGCTGAACGCGTATTTGGCTTCGCGCAGTTTTTCGCCGGCGTAGCTCAAATCCCACGGCTGCGGGTCGGCGAGGTTCAGGCTTTCGCGGGCGAAGGCTTTGACTTCGGCGAGGTCTTTTTCGGCGTAGGGTTTGGCGCGGCGGGCGAGGTCGTGCAGGAAGTTTAAAACTTGTTCGGGTGTGTCCGCCATTTTGGTTGCCAGCGACAGCTCGGCGTAGTTTTTGAAGCCGAGCAGTTTGGCGGTTTTCAGGGCGTTTTCGAGCGTGCGGTCGATGTTGGCGGTGTTGTCGAATTTGCCGTCGTCTGAAAGTTCGCTGGCGCGGGTAACATAGGCGCGGTAGATTTGTTCGCGCAGTTCGCGGTTGTCGGCGTATTGGATAACGGCAAGGTAGTGCGGAATCTGCAAACCGATTTTGTAGCCTGTTTTGCCTTCGCTTTGCGCGGCGGCGGCGAACATCACGAGCGGGTCTTCGGGAATGCCAGCAAGCGGTACGGCGTCGTCGAAGTAGAGGGCGAAGGCGTCGGTTGCGTCTAGGACGTTTTGCGAGAATTTGGCGGAAAGTTGCGCGCCTTCGGTTTGCAGTTTCGCCAGATCTGCCTGCTGTTCGGGCGGCAGTTCCGCGCCGCTCAATACGAAATCGCGCAGGTCGTGGTTGAGTTTGGTTTTTTGTGCGGGGGAAAGCGTTGCAAATTCGGGGGAATTTTTGATGGTTTTGAAACGGTTGTATAAGGCAATATCTTGTCCGATTTCGGTAAAGAAGGCGGTGATTTCGGGCATTAATTCATTGTAGGCGGCGCGCAGTTCGGGCGTGTCGGCGACGGAGTTGAGGTGCGACACAACGCCCCAAATCCTGCCGACGCGTTCGGTGATGCCGGTCAGGGGTTCGACGGTGTTTGCCCAGTCGGTGTGCGTTTGCGCTTTGATGGCGGCGATTTGTTCGCGTGCTTCGGCGATGGCGGTTTGCAGGGCGGGTTTGATGTCTTCGGTTTTGATTTGGTCGAAACGAGGTTCTTTGCCCAAGTGGAGCAGTGCGTTGTCAGTCATAAGATGGGTTTCCTTTGTGTGTTGTGCTTCAGACGGCATATCGGCAATATGCCGTCTGAAGCCGGAAATGGTGCCGGATGGGGAAAGTTAAAGTGTTTCGGAGCCGGCGGGATGATTTAACAGGCGGTATTGTACGCGCAAAAATTCGTCCATAACCGCCTGTTGGATTTCCAGCCGCTTTGAAACGGGGGAGGCGAAGCGGACGATGATGCGGTATGCCTTGTCATCGTGCGGCACGCGGGTAACGCGCGGTTTGGCGGCGGGCGTGATAAACAGTTTTTCCGCCTGCACGTTTTCCAAATGCCGCTGAATGGCGGGGATGTAGGGCGCGCACAAGGGCTCGAGTACGGCTTTCAGACGGCATACGGCTTCATCCGAATCCAAATGGATGGGAACGGGGATTTCGACCGTATGGATGACGTAGTCGCCCAAAATATTGTCGCGGCGCACGGGGTGGCTCAACAACAGGCTGTTGGGGAAAGAAACGGTGGTTCCCGCAAGCTGTCCGACCAAGGGGTTCGGGCCGACCTGCATCATCAGCGTGTTCAAAAGGTTGATATCGACCACACGCCCGCGCAGGCCGTTGATTTCGATATAGTCGCCGACCGAGTATTGCTGGGTGGCAGACCTTAAAATACTGCCCGACAGGCACATAATCAGTTCTTTTGTCGCCACGACGACCGCCGCCGCCACCGCAAACATCGACAAAGCCAGCGTTTGAATTTGCGCCGACCAGATAAATGCCAGCGAAAACAGCACCAAAAGCAGCGTTATATTGCGGCTGGCCACCAGAAACCGCCGCTTGCTTTCGATGCCGAAATCCGGATGCCGTCTGAAGTGGATATTCAACAGAAGGGCGCGCGCCAGCAGCAAAGCCGCAACCGCCGCCACGGATTCGGCCGCCTCCGCACGTATCGGGACGGCATCGAGCCAAGTGTTCAGAAGATTCCATATTTCCATTTCTGCACCCTGTCCGAAAAGTTTAGGGCGTAGATTTTAGTGGCAAAAAAACGCTTTTGCCACTTCGCCGGCAAATCACGCGCCCATACCGGCCGCCAATGCGCCGCCCGCCCTTTCAGACGGCATCCGGATGCGGATAACGCTGAATCAGGCGGCAAAATCGGCTATAATACACAATTATATACGCCGTCCCGCCCGCTTTTTCCACAAGGCGCGGACTGTTTTGGCGGCATCGCAAAATCTTTTCAAAATCCGGCAAAAAATATGACTGAACAAAAACACGAAGAATACGGCGCCGACAGCATCCAGGTGCTCGAAGGCTTGGAAGCGGTACGCAAACGCCCCGGCATGTACATCGGCGACACGCAGGACGGCAGCGGCCTGCACCATATGGTGTTTGAAGTATTGGATAACGCCATCGACGAAGCACTCGCCGGACATTGCGACAAAATCACGGTAACGATACACGCCGACCATTCCGTCAGCGTCGCCGACAACGGGCGCGGTATGCCCACCGGCATCCACCCGAAAGAAGGGCGTTCCGCCGCCGAAGTCATCATGACCGTGTTGCACGCGGGTGGCAAGTTCGACAACAACAGCTACAAAATCTCCGGCGGCCTGCACGGCGTGGGCGTATCCGTCGTCAACGCGCTGTCCGACTGGGTAACGCTGACCATCTACCGCGACGGCAAAGAACACTTCGTCCGCTTCGTGCGCGGCGAAACCGAAGAGCCGTTGAAGGTTGTCGGCGATTCCGACAAAAAAGGTACAACCGTACGCTTCCTCGCCAGCAGCGAAACCTTCGGCAACGTCGAATACAGCTTCGACATCCTTGCCAAACGCATCCGCGAACTTTCCTTCCTGAACAACGGCGTGGACATCGAATTGACCGACGAGCGCGACGGCAAGCACGAAAGCTTCGCCCTTTCCGGCGGCGTGGCAGGTTTCGTGCAATACATGAACCGCAAAAAAACGCCGTTGCACGAAAAAATCTTCTACGCGTTCGGCGAGAAAGACGGCATGAGCGTCGAATGCGCGATGCAGTGGAACGACAGCTATCAGGAAAGCGTGCAGTGCTTCACCAACAACATCCCGCAACGCGACGGCGGTACGCACCTGACCGCGCTGCGCCAAGTGATGACGCGCACCATCAACAGCTACATCGAAGCCAACGAAGTCGCCAAAAAAGCCAAAGTGGAAACCGCCGGCGACGATATGCGCGAAGGTTTGACCTGCGTGTTGTCCGTCAAACTGCCCGACCCCAAATTCTCGTCTCAAACCAAAGACAAACTGGTTTCCGGCGAAATCGGCCCCGTCGTCAACGAAGTCATCAACCAAGCCTTGACCGACTTCCTCGAAGAAAATCCGAACGAAGCCAAAATCATCACCGGCAAAATCGTCGATGCCGCGCGCGCGCGCGAAGCCGCCCGCAAAGCCCGCGAAATCACCCGCCGCAAAGGCGTGATGGACGGCTTGGGGTTGCCCGGCAAACTCGCCGACTGCCAAGAAAAAGACCCTGCCTTGTCAGAACTTTATCTGGTCGAGGGCGATTCCGCAGGCGGTTCTGCCAAACAAGGCCGCGACCGCAAATTCCAAGCCATTTTGCCGCTCAAAGGCAAAATCCTGAACGTCGAAAAAGCCCGTTTTGAAAAAATGCTCGCCAGCCAAGAGGTCGCCACCCTGATTACCGCGCTGGGCGCAGGCATCGGCAAAGAAGAGTTCAACCCCGAAAAACTGCGTTACCACCGCATCATCATCATGACCGATGCCGACGTGGACGGCGCGCACATCCGCACCCTGCTCCTGACCTTCTTCTACCGCCAAATGCCCGAGCTGGTCGAGCGCGGCTACATCTACATCGCCCAGCCGCCGCTCTACAAAGCCAAATACGGCAAGCAGGAGCGTTACCTCAAAGACGAACTGGAAAAAGACCAATGGCTGCTCGGCCTTGCCTTGGAAAAAGCCAAAATCGTTTCAGACGGCCGCACCATCGAAGGCGCAGAACTTGCCGACACCGCCAAACAATTCCTGTTGGCGAAAACCGTTATCGAACAGGAAAGCCGCTTCGTGGACGAACTCGTCCTGCGCGCCATGCTGCACGCGTCGCCCATTGATTTGACGTCGTCTGAAAACGCCGATAAAGCCGTTGCCGAACTTTCCGGCTTGCTCGACGAAAAAGAAGTCGCCCTCGAACGCATCGAAGGACACGAAGGCAACCGTTTCATTAAAATCACCCGCAAGCTGCACGGCAACGTCATGGTCAGCTACATCGAACCCAAGTTCCTCAACAGCAAAGCCTACCAAACCCTTACCCAAACCGCCGCCGCGCTGAAAGGCCTGGTCGGCGAGGGTGCCAAGCTCTACAAAGGCGAGAACGAGTACGACGTGGACAGCTTTGAAACCGCTTTGGACATCTTGATGAGCGTTGCCCAAAAAGGTATGTCCATCCAACGATACAAAGGCTTGGGCGAGATGAACCCCGAGCAGCTTTGGGAAACCACGATGGATCCCGCCGTGCGCCGCCTGTTGAAAGTGCGCATCGAAGATGCCATCGCCGCCGACGAAGTGTTCGTTACGCTGATGGGCGACGAGGTCGAACCGCGCCGCGCCTTTATCGAAAACAACGCGCTGATTGCCCAAAATATCGACGCATAAGTGCCATTTTAAAAAAGGAGACGGGCAGCTTGCCGCGTCTCCTTTTGGTTTGTCAAACGGAAGCCATGCTGTCTGAAACCGCCTTTCGGAGCAAAACCATGATCAGCATTTTCGACATTTTCAAAATCGGTATCGGGCCTTCCAGTTCGCATACGGTCGGCCCGATGAAGGCCGCCGCCTTTGCCGCAGGCTTGGGCGCGCAAACCGCCCGCATCGCCATCGACATTTACGGCTCGCTTGCACTGACCGGATACGGACACGGAACGTTCGACGCGCTGATGCTCGGTTTGGAAGGCAGCCTGCCGCACGACATCCCGCTTGCCGGCATTCCCGAACGCCTCGGACGCATCCGCACGCAGCACATCCTCCGGCTCAACGGGCAAGAAATCTGCTTCATCCCCGACCGCGACCTGAACATACTCGGCAATCAAGTGCTGCCCAAACACCCCAACGGCCTGCATTTTACCGCCTATGCTTCAGACGGGGCAGTCTTGAAGGAGCAGGTTTATTATTCGGTCGGCGGCGGGTTTGTCGTTACCGAAGAAGACTTCGAGCGGCAGGCGGAAACGGAAAAAGCCGTTCCCTATCCTTACAACAGTTGCGCCGAACTGCTTGCCGAATGCCGTCTGAACCGGCTGGATATTTCCGAAGCCGTTTTGGCAAACGAGGCTGCGCTTGCCGGATGCAGCGAAGCCGAAATCCGCCGCCGTGTTGCTGCCGTTGCCGACGTGATGGAAGGCTGCATCAAACGCGGGCTGGCGGCAGACGGCGAACTGCCCGGCGGCTTGAACGTCCGCCGCCGCGCCCCGCAGCTTGCCGCCAAGCTTAAAGTCCTGCGCGAAACCGAAATCGTCAACACCCAGCTCTGGCCGATGGTGTACGCCATGGCGGTCAACGAAGAAAACGCCGCCGGCGGACGCGTCGTTACCGCACCGACCAACGGCGCGGCAGGCATCATTCCCGCCGTATTGCACTATTTCCGCAAGTTCAACCCCCACGCCACACAGGAACGCGTCGAAAACTTCCTGCTCACCGCAGGCGCAATCGGCATCCTCTACAAAACTAACGCCTCCATTTCCGGCGCGGATGTCGGCTGCCAAGGCGAAGTCGGCGTAGCGTGTTCGATGGCGGCGGGCGCATACGCCGAAGTTATCGGCGGTACGCCCAAACAAGTGGAAAACGCCGCCGAAATGGCGATGGAACACCATTTGGGGTTAACTTGCGACCCCGTCGGCGGACTGGTGCAAATCCCCTGCATCGAACGCAACGGCATAGCCGCCGAAAAAGCTCTTAAGCTTGCCACCCTTGCATTATTGGAAGACGGCACGGACAAGAAAGTCTCGCTCGACGAAGTCATCCAAACCATGTTGCAGACCGGCCGGGATATGAAGGCGACCTACAAAGAAACCTCCCTCGCCGGACTCGCCGCCACACTCCAGAAAAAAGCCATCCCCGTATCCGTGCGCGTGGTTGAGTGCTGAGGATGGACGGAAACGGAAATGCCGTCTGAAAACAGTTTTTCAGACGGCATTTCATTTATTTCTTGTGGGTTTACCGTTTCAGAGCCAGAGTCAACACACCTGCGGTTACCAAACCTAAGCCTATCCACTCCTGCGTGCTTGGGCGTTCGTCTAAGAAAACGACGGCCATCAGGGCGACCAAGACCAGGCTGAATTTGTCGACGGGGGCGACTTGCGAGGCGTTGCCCAGTTGCAGGGCTTTGAAGTAGGCGAGCCAGGATGCGCCAGTAGCAAGGCCGGATAGGATGAGGAATGTCCAGTTGCGGCCGGTAAAGCCGTTCACGCCCTGCCATTTGCCGGTGTAGGTTAAAAACAATACCAAAGCGGCGAGAATGACCAAGGTGCGGATGAAGGTGGCGAAATCTGAATCTATGCCCTGTAAACCCATTTTGGCGAAAATAGCGGTCAATGAGGCGAAGCCTGCCGATGCCAATGCCCAAAACAGCCATGCGTTGCTGCTCATGTTTTTTCCTTTTGTTTTGAATTGTTGACAATATGAATCCGCTTGTTGATGAAATATCGAAATTTTCACTGCGGTTTGTCTTTGGAAAACGTTATAATATGCCTGATATTATTTTCAATCCACCTGTTTGTCGCCTGATGCTTTCAGACGGCATGTCCCTCCTCATTTCTAAAGGAAAATCATGAGCTTCAAAACCGATGCCGAAATCGCCCAATCCTCCACCATGCGCCCGATTGGTGAAATTGCCGCCAAGCTGGGTTTGAACGTTGACAACATCGAGCCCTATGGTCATTACAAAGCCAAAATCAATCCTGCCGAAGCGTTTAAACTGCCGCAAAAACAAGGCCGTCTGATTTTGGTTACTGCCATTAATCCGACTCCTGCGGGTGAGGGTAAAACCACCGTAACCATCGGTTTGGCGGATGCTTTGTGCCATATCGGCAAAGATTCTGTGATTGCTTTGCGCGAGCCTTCTTTGGGTCCGGTGTTCGGCGTCAAAGGCGGCGCGGCAGGGGGCGGCTATGCCCAAGTTTTGCCGATGGAAGACATCAACCTGCACTTTACCGGCGACTTTCACGCCATCGGCGCGGCGAATAACTTGCTCGCCGCCATGCTCGACAACCACATCTACCAAGGCAATGAGTTGAACATCGATCCGAAACGCGTGCTGTGGCGTCGCGTGGTCGATATGAACGACCGTCAGTTGCGCAACATCATCGACGGCATGGGTAAACCCGTTGACGGCGTGATGCGTCCTGACGGTTTTGATATTACCGTTGCCTCCGAAGTGATGGCGGTATTCTGTCTTGCCAAAGACATCAGCGATTTGAAAGAGCGTTTGGGCAATATCCTTGTCGCTTATGCCAAAGACGGCAGCCCCGTTTACGCCAAAGATTTGAAAGCAAATGGCGCGATGGCGGCATTGCTCAAAGATGCGATTAAGCCTAACTTGGTACAAACCATCGAAGGTACTCCGGCCTTTGTACACGGCGGCCCGTTCGCCAACATCGCCCACGGCTGCAACTCCGTAACCGCAACCCGTCTGGCGAAACACCTTGCCGATTACGCCGTAACCGAAGCAGGCTTCGGCGCGGATTTGGGTGCGGAAAAATTCTGCGACATCAAATGCCGTCTGGCGGATTTGAAACCTGATGCGGCGGTCGTCGTGGCGACTGTCCGCGCCCTGAAATACAACGGCGGCGTGGAGCGTGCCAACCTCGGCGAAGAAAACCTCGACGCTTTGGCAAAAGGTCTGCCTAATCTGCTGAAACACATTTCCAACCTGAAAAACGTATTCGGACTGCCCGTCGTCGTTGCGCTCAACCGCTTCGTGTCCGACTCCGATTCCGAGTTGGCGATGATTGAAAAAGCCTGTGCCGAACACGGCGTTGAAGTTTCCCTGACCGAAGTGTGGGGCAAAGGCGGCGCGGGCGGTGCGGATTTGGCGCGCAAAGTCGTCAACGCCATCGAAAATCAACCGAATAACTTCGGCTTCGCCTACGATGTCGAGTTGGGCATTAAAGACAAAATCCGTGCGATTGCCCAAAAAGTGTACGGCGCGGAAGACGTCGATTTCAGCGCGGAAGCATCCGCCGAAATCGCTTCGCTGGAAAAACTGGGCTTGGACAAAATGCCGATCTGTATGGCGAAAACCCAATATTCTTTGAGCGACAACGCCAAACTTTTGGGCTGCCCTGAAGGCTTCCGCATTACCGTGCGCGGCATTACCGTTTCTTCCGGTGCGGGCTTTATCGTCGCACTGTGCGGCAATATGATGAAGATGCCGGGCCTGCCGAAAGTTCCGGCCGCCGAGAAAATCGATGTGGACGCAGAAGGCGTGATTCACGGCTTGTTCTGAGCGGTTTTTGAAACCGGATGCCGTCTGAAGCCGTTTCAGACGGCATTTTTTCGGAAGGAAGGCGGCGGTATGCTATAATCCGCCGTTAAATTTCTCTATTTTCAGGAAAAAACATGAGCTTGAAATGCGGCATCGTCGGTTTGCCCAACGTCGGTAAATCCACCCTCTTTAATGCGCTGACCCAATCAGGTATCGAAGCGGCGAACTATCCTTTCTGTACCATCGAACCCAACGTCGGTATCGTTGAAGTACCCGACCCGCGTATGGCGGAGCTGGCGAAAATCGTCAATCCGCAAAAAATGCAGCCCGCCATCGTCGAGTTTGTCGATATTGCCGGCTTGGTTGCGGGTGCGAGCAAAGGCGAAGGTCTGGGCAACCAGTTCCTCGCCAACATCCGCGAAACCGATGCCATCGTCAACGTCGTGCGCTGCTTTGACGACGACAACATCGTCCACGTTTCCGGCAAAGTCGATCCGATTGCCGACATCGAAACCATCGGTACGGAGTTGGCCCTTGCCGACTTGGCAAGTGTGGAAAAAGCCATCGTCCGCGAAGAAAAACGCGCCCGTTCCGGCGACAAAGACGCGCAAAAGCTGGTCGATTTGTGCAAAAAACTGCTGCCCCATCTGGACGAAGGCAAACCCGTGCGTTCCTTTGGGTTGGACGCGGAAGAACGCGCGATGCTCAAACCACTGTTCCTGCTGACCGCCAAACCGGCGATGTATGTGGGCAACGTCGCCGAAGACGGTTTTGAAAACAATCCGCACCTCGACCGCCTGAAAGAATTGGCGGCAAAAGAAAACGCCCCCGTCGTCGCCGTGTGCGCCGCGATGGAGAGCGAAATCACCGAATTGGAAGACGACGAAAAAGCCGAGTTCCTCGCCGAAATGGGCTTGGAGGAACCCGGCTTGAACCGCCTGATCCGCGCGGGCTACGACCTTTTGGGTCTGCAAACCTACTTCACCGCCGGCGTGAAAGAAGTCCGCGCCTGGACCATCCACAAAGGCGACACAGCCCCACAAGCCGCCGGCGTGATTCACACCGACTTCGAACGCGGCTTCATCCGCGCCCAAGTCATTTCTTACGACGACTTTGTCTCGCTCGGCGGCGAAGCCAAAGCCAAAGAAGCCGGCAAAATGCGCGTGGAAGGCAAAGAATACGTCGTGCAGGACGGCGACGTGATGCACTTCTTGTTTAATGTGTAACCCAAATGCTGCAGGTTTTCAGACGGCTTTGCCGGAAATGCCGTCTGAAGCCGGTTTTGGTGGTTTTCGGCGTTTCCATACCGCCGGAATGCAGCCGCATCAAAATAAAATCCCGCCCGCATTTCCGATTTGCCCTCCCCGATTCCTGCAAAACAAACCGCCTGCCCCGCTGTTGCAAAAAGCCGTCCGGCATTCCGAATATCCCGTACAAAATGACCTTTCAGACGGCATTTGCGCCGCCGCGATGAAAGCAAAAACATTATGAGCCAAGCCTTACCCTACCGCCCGGATATCGACACATTGCGCGCCGCCGCCGTCTTGTCCGTCATCGTGTTCCATATCGAAAAAAATTGGCTGCCGGGCGGGTTTCTCGGTGTCGATATATTTTTCGTGATTTCAGGCTTTTTGATGACGATGATTCTTCACCGCGAAATGTCGGGGGGGGGGAGGTTTTCCCTGAAGGCATTTTATATCCGCCGCATCAAACGGATTTTGCCCGCATTTTTCGCCGTATTGGCGGCAACGCTGATAGGCGGCTTCTTTTTATTCACCAAAGATGATTTCTTTCTTTTATGGAAATCCGCGCTGACCGCCTTGGGTTTCGCATCCAACCTGTATTTTGCAAGGGGGAAAGACTATTTCGCCCCCGCGCAGGAAGAAAAGCCCTTGCTGCACATCTGGTCTTTGTCGGTCGAAGAACAATTTTACTTTGTCTTTCCGATATTGCTGCTGCTTGTCGTCCGCAAAAGCCCGCGCGTCCGGTTCTCCTTCCTCGCCGCACTGTGCGCCTTGAGCCTTGCCGCTTCCTTTATACCTTCCGCTCTCGATAAATATTACCTGCCCCACCTGCGCGCCTGCGAATTACTGATAGGATCGCTGACCGCCGTATGGATGCAGTACCTGCAACAGCGGCAGCTTGCCGTCGGCAGACGCTGTGCCGCCGCCGGCGTATTGTTTGCCGTGTGCATATTGGCAAGCTGCCTGTTTTCCTATTCGGAACAAACCGCCTATTTCCCGGGACCCGCCGCCCTGATTCCCTGCCTGGCTGCGGCGGCGTTGATTTATTTCAACCATTACGAACACCCGCTGAAAAAATTGTTCCAATCGAAAATCACCGTTGCCGCCGGTTTGATTTCCTACTCGCTTTATCTGTGGCATTGGCCTATATTGGCCTTTATGCGCTATATCGGCCCGGACAACCTGCCGCCTTATTCGCCGGCGGCGGCGTTTGTCCTGATATTGCTGCTTTCCCTGATTTCTTATCACTGCATAGAAAAACCGTTTAAAAAATGGCAGGGTTCGTTCGCGCAATCCGTTTTATGGATTTATGCCCTGCCTGTGCTCATTTTGGGCGCGGGCTCGTTTTTCGCGATGAGGCTGCCGTTTATGGCGCAATACGACCGCTTGGGGCTGACGCGTTCCAACACCTCCTGCCACAACAATACCGTCAGACAATGCCTGTGGGGGGATACGGAAAAACAGCCGGAACTGCTGGTTTTGGGCGACTCCCACGCCGACCATTACAAAACATTCTTCGATGCCGTGGGCAAAAAAGAAAAATGGTCCGCCACGATGGTTTCCGCCGACGCTTGCGCCTATGTGGAAGGCTACGCGTCCCGGGTGTTTCAAAACTGGGCGGCCTGCCGCGCCGTTTACCGCTATGCCGAAGAACACCTGCCCCGGTATTCAAAAGTGGTTTTGGCGATGCGCTGGGGCAGCCAAATGCCCGAAAACAGCCGCTCCCTTGCCTACGATGCCGGTTTCTTCACAAAATTCGACCGTATGCTGCACAAACTCTCGTCCGAAAAACAAGCCGTTTACCTGATGGCGGACAACTTGGCCTCGTCTTACAACGTCCAGCGCGCCTATATCTTGTCTTCACGCATACCGGGCTACCGCCAGACCCTGCACCCGGACGACGAAAGCACCCTGAAAGCCAATGCCCGCATCAAAGCATTGGCGGCCAAATACCCCAACGTCTATATCATTGATGCCGCCGCCTATATCCCCGCAGATTTTCAAATCGGCGGATTGCCGGTTTACTCGGACACAGACCACATCAACCCTTACGGCGGTACGGAACTGGCGAAGCGTTTTTCCGAAAAACAACGGTTTCTCGATACGCGCCATAACCATTGATTCGCTTAAATTTGTTACAATCGGCAGTTTGCAAAACCGCTAATTTTTTTGAAAGAGACCGATGAGCGTCATCCAAGACCTGCAATCGCGCGGCCTTATCGCGCAAACGACCGACATCGAAGCCTTAGACGCTTTGCTGAACGAACAAAAAATTTCCCTTTATTGCGGCTTCGACCCGACCGCCGACAGCCTGCACATCGGACACCTGCTGCCCGTATTGGCATTGCGCCGCTTCCAACAGGCGGGGCATACGCCGATTGCACTGGTGGGCGGCGCGACCGGCATGATCGGCGACCCCAGCTTCAAAGCCGCCGAACGCAGCCTCAATTCCGCCGAAACCGTTGCCGGTTGGGTAGAAAGCATCCGCAACCAACTGAAACCGTTTTTGAGCTTTGAAGGCGAAAACGCCGCCATTATGGCGAACAACGCCGACTGGTTCGGCAGCATGAACTGTCTCGACTTCCTGCGCGACATCGGCAAACATTTCTCCGTCAACGCCATGCTGAACAAAGAATCCGTCAAACAGCGCATCGACCGCGACGGCGCAGGCATTTCCTTCACCGAGTTCGCTTATTCCCTGCTGCAAGGCTACGACTTTGCCGAACTGAACAAACGCCACGGCGCGGTTTTGGAAATCGGCGGCTCCGACCAATGGGGCAACATCACTGCCGGTATCGACTTGACCCGCCGTCTGCACCAAAAACAAGTGTTCGGTCTGACCCTGCCTTTGGTTACCAAATCAGACGGCACCAAATTCGGCAAAACCGAAGGCGGCGCGGTATGGCTGAACGCGAAAAAAACCTCGCCGTACCAGTTCTACCAATTCTGGCTGAAAGTCGCCGATGCCGATGTGTATAAATTCCTGAAATACTTTACCTTCCTGTCGGTTGAAGAAATCGATGCTATCGAAGCGAAAGACAAGGCAAGCGGCAGCAAGCCCGAAGCGCAACGCATCCTTGCCGAAGAAATGACCCGCCTGATTCACGGCGAAGCCGCCCTGCAAGCCGCGCAGCGCATTTCCGAAAGCCTGTTTGCAGAAGACCAAAGCCATCTCACCGAAAGCGACTTCGAGCAGCTCGCCCTCGACGGCCTGCCGACTTTTGAAGTTTCAGACGGCATCAATGCCGTCGAAGCCTTGGTCAAAACCGGTTTGGCAGCGTCCAACAAAGAAGCGCGCGGCTTTGTCAACGCCAAAGCGGTTCTGCTCAACGGCAAACCGGCCGAAGCCAACAACCCCGACCACGCCGCCGAACGCCCCGACGATGCCTGCCTGCTGACCGAAGAACACAAACGTTTCGGCAAATACACCATCCTTCGGCGCGGCAAACGCAACCACGCGCTCTTGGTCTGGAGATAATCCGGTTGCCGCAGAAATGCCGTCTGAAGCCTTCAGACGGCATTTTTATCAAATGCAAAACACCCTGCGCCTGCCGATATGCCGTCATTCCCGCGCAGGCGGGAATCTAGGACGTAAAATCTCAAGAAACCGTTGCACCCGATAAGTTTCTGCGCCGACAGGTCTAGATTCCCGCCTGCGCGGGAATGACGATGCGGGTATTTCTGATGATTCGGTAAACCGTAGCAACTGTATTTTTGCCCGACGGGGTGAAAAATACAGTTGCTACGCAACACCCTGTATCCCTCCCACCCGAACATCTCCCCAAACAACGCCGCGCGCCCCGGGCATTTGCCGTTTCCCTGCAAAATCTGCGATACAATGCCGTCTGAACATTTATCCGAATCCCCAACCCGATGGATACCGTACAAAAACAACGCTGGGCACTGACACTATCCTACGACGGCAGCCGTTTTTACGGCTGGCAGAAACAGGCTGACGGCGTACCGACCGTTCAGACGGCATTGGAAACCGCGCTCGCCCAAATCGCAGGAGAATCTGTTGCCACCACCGTTGCCGGCAGAACCGACACCGGCGTGCACGCCACCGCCCAAGTCGTCCACTTTGACACAACTGCCGTCCGTCCCCAACAGGCATGGGTGCGCGGCGTAAATGCCCATCTGCCCGAAGGCATAGCCGTTTTGCACGCTCAACAGACCAACCCCGAATTTCATGCACGATTTGACGCATACGGACGGCACTACCGCTATCTGCTTGAATCTTCCCCCGTCCGTTCGCCGCTGTTGAAGCACAGGGTAGGTTGGACGCATCTCAAACTTGATATCGAACCGATGCGCCGGGCTGCCGCCTTATTGATCGGCGAACAAGACTTTTCCAGTTTCCGCGCCGCCGAGTGTCAGGCAAAATCCCCCGTCAAAACCATCTACCGCGCCGACCTTACCCAAAGCGCAGGACTCGTCCGCCTCGATTTGCACGGCAACGCCTTTTTGCACCATATGGTACGCAACATCATGGGCGCGCTCGTTTATGTCGGCAGCGGCAGACTCAGCGTCGAAGGCTTCGCCGCACTGATTCAAGAACGCAGCCGCCTCAAAGCCCCACCGACCTTCATGCCCGACGGACTCTACCTGACCGGCGTCGATTATCCCGAGGCATACGGCATCATCCGCCCCCAAATCCCCGAATGGCTTTAAAACATTCTTGTCACGGAGATTTTGAAATCGGACAAACTGTCAGGCAATCTTTTTCAATGTTGACACTACCTCATCAAAGTAATGACATTGTTATTACATAAACTGGTAAATATGGTACGTATATGATTCTCAACATACGCAAAATGGGAAACTCGCAAGGAGTGATTCTGTCCAAATCATTATTGGGTCAAATAGGGGCAGTGGACAGCTTGGCTGTTACAGTTGAAAAGGGCAATATTATTTTAAGCTGTCCTACCGTTCGCAGGGGATGGGCAGAAGCTGCCGCAATGCTTGTCGAAACCGAGCAGGAGCATTTTTTTTCCGAAATTGAAAACGAAGCGGATAAAGAATGGATATGGTAGTACGCGGCGGAATCTATCTGGTCTCCTTAGACCCGACCGTAGGAAGCGAAATCAAAAAGACACGTCCTTGTGTCGTAGTATCTCCTCCTGAAATACACAACTATCTCAAGACTGTGCTGATTGTTCCTATGGCGAGCGGAAGCCGTCCTGCCCCGTTCCGCGTCAATGTCCGCTTTCAGGATAAAGACGGTTTGCTTTTGCCCGAACAGATTAGGGCTGTGGATAAAGCCGGATTGGTCAAGCATCTTGGAAATTTAGACAACAGTACGGCTGAAAAACTGTTTGCAGTATTGCAGGAAATGTTTGCCTGATTGAATAGTCTGAATTGATTGTGTTCATTATCCTGCCGCAGGGTCGGATTTCACATCCGCTCGTTCCGAAAGAAACCGCGTGTGCGGTTTTTGCTGTTTTTATAACCCCCGGTTTGCAATGCCCTCCAATACCCTCCCGAGCAAGTGTTGTAAAAATGCAAATCTTAAAAATTTAAAATAACTATATGTTATAAAACAAAAAATACCCATAATATCGCTATCCGCCCTTCAAAATACACATCGGATTCCACACAAAAACAGGCAGAAGTTTGTTTTTTCAGGCAGGAACATTTATAGTTTCAGACATGGAATCGCCGACATCGGCGGTAGAAGTAAAGCCTAAGCGGATTGGAAAGTTTGGTCTGCTTAAATTTCTTAACTATGAAAAGGAATACAGCAATGAAAAAATCCCTGATTGCCCTGACACTGGCTGCCCTGCCTGTTGCAGCAATGGCTGATGTTACCCTGTACGGCACCATCAAAGCCGGCGTAGAAACTTACCGCACTGTAAAACATGCAGAAGGCAAAGTAACTGAAGTGAAAACCGGCAGCGAAATCGCCGACTTCGGTTCAAAAATCGGCTTCAAAGGTCAAGAAGATTTCGGCAACGGACTGAAAGCCATTTGGCAGTTGGAACAAAAAGCCTCCATCGCCGGTACTGACAGCGGCTGGGGCAACCGCCAATCCTTCATCGGTTTGAAAGGCGGCTTCGGTACCGTCCGAGCCGGTCACCTGAACAGCGTCCTGAAAGACGCCGGCGACAACGTCAACGCTTGGGATTCCGGTTCTAACACCGAAAATGTACTGCAAGTCAGCAAAATCTCCGCTCCGGAACACCGCTACGCATCCGTACGTTACGATTCTCCCGAATTTGCCGGCTTCAGCGGCAGCGTCCAATACGCGCCTAAAGACAATTCAGGTGCAAACGGCGAATCTTACCACGTCGGTTTGAACTACCAAAACAGCGGCTTCTTCGCACAATACGCCGGCTTGTTCCAAAGACACGGCGAAGGCACTAAAGCCACAGTCGGCGAGCCTGTTGAAAAACTGCAAGTTCACCGTTTGGTCGGCGGTTACGACAACGATGCCCTGTACGCTTCCGTAGCCGTACAGCAACAAGATGCGAAATTGGCTGATACTTCCAACAATTCGCACAACTCTCAAACCGAAGTTGCCGCTACCGTGGCATACCGCTTCGGCAACGTAACGCCCCGCGTTTCTTACGCCCACGGCTTCAAAGGCACTGTTGCTAAAGCAGACGGCGACAACCGTTACGACCAAGTTATCGTCGGTGCGGAATACGACTTCTCCAAACGCACTTCTGCCTTGGTTTCTGCCGGCTGGTTGCAAGAAGGCAAAGGCGCAAACAAAACCGTATCGACTGCCAGCACCGTCGGTCTGCGCCACAAATTCTAATCTGCAAAGATTGGTATCAACAAAAAGCCTGTCGTCAGACAGGCTTTTTTCTATTTTTAGTCTTTTTTATAAAATGCAAAAATATGCCGTCATTCCCGCGCAGGTATTTGTCCGCACGGAAACCTGATCCCGTCATTCCCACGAACCTGCATTCCGTCATTCCCACGAAAGTGGGAATCCAGGACGCAGGGTTGAAGAAACCGTTTTACCCGATAAGTTTCCGCACCGACAGACCTAGATTCCCGCCTGCGCGGGAATGACGGGTTTCAAGATGACGGTGTTATCGGGAATGACGGTTCAGGTATTTTCTTACGCCCGCCCTGCGCCTGTAAACGGTAAGTGCATCAAAAATGCCGTCTGAAAGGTTTTCAGACGGCATTTCCGATTGGCAAAATCAGTCGGCAACCGCCATCAGGCTGGCGTTGCCGCCGGCGGCTGTGGTGTTGACGCTGCAAGAGATTTCTTCAAACACTTGCAGGATGTCGAGTCCGTTTTCCGAAGGGAGGATGCGGATGAGTGCGCCGTCGTGGGCGGCAAGTTCCTGTTTGCGCGCGCTGTCCAAAGGCGACAGGGCGGCAACGTGGCTGATGCCGGTGGTTTCGGGTTTGCCGTTGACCAGCAGCAGACCTTCCAAGTCGGCGGTGTAGGAAGCCAGCGGGCTGTCGGGTTCGACCACTGCCTGTACGCCGGAGGCGGCAAGTTCGGTCAGTGCGGCAAAGGCTTGAACCGTGCTGCCGCCGTGTATCCAAACGCGTTTTGGCGCGTGCCATGAGATGCTGTTGCGCTCGCCGGTCGGGCCGGTAAGGACGGTTTCGGCACGGCGCAGGGTGCGGATGCGGGCGTGTCCCAAAGCGGCCGCTGCGGCTTTTTTCTCTTCGGCATTGAACGGCAGTTTGTGAACCAGTGCTTCGAGGCGTTTGAGCGCGGCTTCGTCCGCATGTCCGATTTGGCTCAGGGTCGGGGCAACCCATTCGTCGGCGCGGGTCAGTTTTTGCAGGTAGAACGAACCGCCTGCTTTGGGACCTGTGCCGGACAGACCGTGTCCGCCGAAGGGCTGTACGCCGACGACTGCGCCGACGATGTTGCGGTTGACGTAAACGTTGCCGGCTTCGATGCGGCTGCGGATGTGGCGTACCGTGCCTTCGATGCGGCTGTGTACGCCGTGGGTCAGGGCGTAGCCTTTGCTGTTGATTTGGTCGATGACGCTGTCGAGTTCGTCGGCGCGGTAGCGGACGACGTGCAGGACGGGGCCGAAGACTTCGCGTTGCAGTTCGTTGAGGTTGTTCAATTCAAACAGGATGGGGCGAACGAACGTGGATTTTTCGGAATCGACATCGGCAGCGGTTTTGACTTCGTGGTAAGACTTGGCAACGCCTTTCATTTTGTTGATGTGGTTCAACAGGTTTTGCTGCGCTTCGGCATCGATGACGGGGCCGACATCGGTGGTGAGCTGAATCGGTTTGCCGACGACGAGTTCGTCCATCGCGCCTTTGATCATGTCGAGCATACGGTCGGCAACGTCTTCTTGGACGCACAAGATACGCAGGGCGGAGCAGCGTTGTCCCGCGCTGTCGAAGGCGGAGTTCAATACGTCGGCGCAGACTTGTTCGGCAAGTGCGGTGGAATCGACAATCATGGCGTTTTGTCCGCCGGTTTCGGCAATCAGGACGGGATTGTCGCCGCGTTTGGCAAGGGCTTTGTTGATCAGGCGCGCCACTTCGGTCGAGCCGGTGAAAATTACGCCGCCGATGCGGGCATCGTTGGTCAATGCCGCACCCACGTCGCCTGCGCCGAGGACGAGTTGCAGGGCGGAAGTCGGGATGCCGGCTTCGTGCATGAGGGAAACGGCATAACCGGCAATCAGGCTGGTTTGTTCGGCGGGTTTGGCGATAACGGTGTTGCCTGCCGCCAATGCGGACACGACTTCGCCGGTAAAGATGGCGAGCGGGAAGTTCCACGGGCTGATGGCGACAATCGCGCCGACGGCTTTGGCATCTTTGGGCAGGGTGTGTTCGGCTTCGTTTGTGTAGTAGCGGCAGAAATCGACGGCTTCGCGCACTTCGGCAATGGCGTTGTTCAGCGTTTTGCCTGCTTCGCGCACGGCAAGCATCATCAGCGCGGGGGTGTGCTGTTCGAGCAGGTCGGCGAAACGGCGCAGGTAGGCGGCGCGCTCGGCGGCAGGTGTCGCACTCCATTCGGGGAACGCGGCAACGGCTGCGCCAACTGCTTCTTGGGCAAGCGCGGCATCGGCAAAGCTGACTGTGCCGACAACATCGCCGTGGTCGGCAGGGTTTTTAATCGGTTGCGCTTCGCCGACATCGCGGGCTTTGCCGTTGACGATGGATGCGGCGTGGAAGTCTTGCGCGGCGGCTTTGTTCATCTGTTCTTGAAGCTGCTGCAATACGTTTTCGTTGCTCAAGTCCACGCCTTGCGAGTTCAGACGGCATTTGCCGTACAAATCGCGCGGCAGCGGCAGGGCGTTGTGCAGGTGGATGCCTTGTTCGGCGATGGTGTCGAACGGGCTGCGGATGAGCGTGTCGATGCTGATGTTTTCATCGACGATTTGGTTGACGAAAGAAGAGTTCGCACCGTTTTCCAACAGGCGGCGCACCAAGTAGGCGAGCAGGGTTTCGTGTGTGCCGACCGGGGCGTACACGCGCACGCGGCGGCCTAAGTT
Source organism: Neisseria benedictiae (assembly GCF_958267435.1). Classification (NCBI taxonomy): domain Bacteria; kingdom Pseudomonadati; phylum Pseudomonadota; class Betaproteobacteria; order Neisseriales; family Neisseriaceae; genus Neisseria; species Neisseria benedictiae. The sequence continues at coordinate 57,748 of NZ_CATQFV010000049.1, read as the reverse complement.
TTGCGGGCCGACGACTTGGTCGTACAGGGTTTCGCCCATACCGTGCAGGCATTGGTGTTCAAAGTCTTTGCCTTTGCCCATCTGGTAAATCGCGCCCAAAGTGTAGGCGTTGTGGGTGGCAAATTGCGGGAAGACGGCATCTTGCGCGGAAAGCAGTTTGCGCGCGCAGGCGAGGTAGGAGATGTCGGTGTGGACTTTGCGGGTGTAGGTCGGATAGCCGTTCAAGCCGTCCACTTGCGCCCATTTGATTTCGCTGTCCCAGTATGCACCTTTAACCAAACGGATCATCAGTTTTTGGTTGTTGCGGCGAGCAAGGTCGATCAGGTAGTCGATAACGAACGGACAACGTTTTTGGTAGGCTTGGACAACGAAACCGATACCTTTGTAGCCTGCCAAATCGGGATCGGAAACGAGTGCCTCCATCAAATCCAAAGACAGCTCCAGACGGTTGGCTTCTTCGGCATCGATGTTGATACCGATATCGTATTTTTTACCCAAAAGGAACAGCTCTTTCAGGCGCGGCAACAGTTCGCCCATCACGCGGCCGTGTTGGGCGCGCGAGTAGCGCGGATGGATGGCGGAGAGTTTGACGGAAATGCCGTTGCCTTCGTAAACGCCTTGTCCTGCCGCATCTTTGCCGATGGCGTGAATGGCTTGAACGTAGTCGTTATAGTAGCGGTTGGCGTCTTCTTCAGTGTATGCGGCTTCGCCCAACATATCGAAGGAGAAGCGGTAGCCCATTTTTTCGCGTTCTTTGCCGTTTTGCAGGGCTTCTTCAATGGTCTGTCCGGTGACGAACTGTTTGCCCAAGAGGCGCATGGCGTAATTCACGCCTTGGCGGATGAGCGGTGCGCCGCCTTTGCTGATCAGGCGGCTGAGTGCGGAACTCATCTGTTTGTCGTTTGTGGCGGTCAGTTTGCCGGTAATCAGCAGGCCCCAGGCGGCGGCGTTGACGAAGAGGGAAGGGCTGTTGTTCAGATGGCTTTTCCAGTTGCCTTCGGAGATTTTGTCGGCAATCAGGCGGTCGCGCGTGGCGTTGTCGGGAATACGCAGCAGGGCTTCCGCCAGACACATCAGCGCGATGCCTTCTTCGCTGGAGAGTGAGAACTCGTGCATCAGCGCATCCACGCCGCCGGCTTTGGTGCGGCCGGCGCGGACTTGGGTAACCAAACGGCGGGCAAGCTCGGAGGCGGCTTGGCGTTCTTCGTCGGTCATCTGTGCACGTTGCAGCATATCCTGTACGGCTTCGATTTCATTACGGCGGTAGGCATCGGTTATCGCTTGGCGCAGGGCAGTTTGTGCCGGAAATGCAAAATGAAACATTTTTTGGATTCTCCAAAGTTTTTCGGGGGGTTCAGACGGCATCGGTGCGGCCTGAGTACGGTAATATCGTAATAAATCCGCAGATGAAATACAAGGCTTCAAATGCGGGCAGGGTAGGTGCTTCCGTTTCTTTGAAAATGAAACGGGTAAAACACAAATAAGGCCTGTATGCAGGCAAGGTTTATTTGTGTTTGACCCGGAAACGGGTTCAGACGGCACGAACCGGGATGCCGTGCCGTCTGAAAGGGGTTTATCGGGTGGCGCGGTAGTCTGCGTCGGCTTTTTCAAAACGTTCTTGGATTTCTCGGGAAGGTTCTTTGTTGAACAGAGAAACCAACACGGCAATGATTAAGCAGACAATAAAGCCCGGCACGATTTCGTACATCGTCAACAAGCCGCTTTCGCCTGCCGCTTGAGCCGGTTTTTTCACCCATTCCGCCCACACGACAACGGTTAACGCGCCTGCAACCATACCCGACAACGCGCCGTAGGCAGTGATGCGTTTCCACAATACGGACAGGATCACAATCGGGCCGAACGCCGCGCCGAAACCTGCCCACGCATAAGAAACCAAGCCCAATACTTTGCTGTCGGGGTTGGAGGCAATCAGGATGGAAATGACGGCAATCGCCAAGACCATCAGGCGGCCGACCCATACCAATTCCGACTGTTGCGCGTTTTTACGCAAAAAGCCTTTGTAGAAGTCTTCGGTAATCGCGCTGGAGCAAACCAAAAGCTGGCAGGACAGGGTGGACATCACCGCTGCCAAAATCGCGCTCAAAATAATGCCGGCAATCCAAGGGTTGAACAGCAAAGTAGAAAGCGCGATGAAGATGCGTTCGTGGTTGCCGCTCATAGAAGAAACTTTGTCGGGGTTTGCGCCGAAATACGCAATGCCGAAATAACCGACCGCTACCGCGCCTGCAAGGCACAACGCCATCCAAGTCATACCGATGCGGCGTGCGGATACCAGCGATTTCGCGCTTTCGGCGGCCATAAAGCGCGCCAAAATGTGCGGCTGTCCGAAATAGCCCAAGCCCCAGGCGGCGGTGGAAATGATGCCGATGACGGTCGTACCGGCAAACAGGCTGCCGTATTCTTTGCCCGTGCCTGCGGCGACGCTTTGAATCGCGGCAGACATTTGTTCCGCGCCGCCCAAGCCCAGATAGACCATCACCGGCGTTAAAATCAGCGCGAAAATCATCAAAGAAGCCTGCAGCGTATCCGTCCAGCTTACCGCCAAGAAGCCGCCCAAGAAGGTATAGGCGATGGTCGCGCCCGCACCCAGCCACATTGCCTGATTGTAAGTCATACCTTCAAACAGGCTTTGGAACAGGGTTGCGCCCGCCACAATGCCCGAGGCGCAATAAATTGTGAAGAAAAACAAGATAATTAGTGCGGAAACCACTTTCATCAAGTGTCCGCCTGCGCCGAAGCGGTGGAAGAAATAATCCGGCAGGGTCAGTGCATTGTTGGCATATTCGGTATGTACGCGCAGACGGCCTGCCACCAAAAGCCAGTTGAAATATGCGCCGATCACCAAGCCGATGGCAATCCACGCTTCATTTAAACCGCTCAAATAAATCGCGCCGGGCAGCCCCATCAAAAGCCAGCCCGACATATCGGACGCACCCGCCGACATCGCGGTAACAAACGGGCCCAAGCTGCGCCCCCCCAAAATGTAATCGTCGAAATTGCGCGTAGAAAAATAGGCGGCAAGTCCGATCAGAAGGACTGCGATCAGATAGATTGCAAAAGTAATGTACATGGGATTCATGTGCTATTCCTCGTCTAAAACTTCAAAATTACAGGCTTTGAAATTGCAAGCAACTCATGCCTGAAATGTTTTTCTAATAAAAGTACAACGGAAAATCCGGGGAATCTGTAAAGATATTCGGATAAATTATTTTCAATCACAACAAGATATGTAATGAAACTATATGAAATTGTAAATAATTTGACTCAGCATAACCCAAATTTTTTTGTTTGCAAAGCATTTATGGTTCAAAAAAGATGAGGAAAATCCATCTCTCGGCATTAAATATTTTTAAAACAGTATGTTATTTTGTAGTGTCTTGTAGTCAAAAAGGGGTGCTGAATATGAAATCCGTTTTCTGCCGGCAGGTGTCTTGAAGTGTAATTTAGAAACTGCAAAGGAAGTGAGGCAGATTTACCGCGGATAACCTGCCGCCCGTTTTCAGACGGCATTTTTCCTTATACAATAGCCGTTTGAATTTAATATGTTCAGGAAGGATACAGATTATGTTCGGCAAACAGCTTTTTGAGGAAGTCGGCTCGAAGATTAGCGAAACCATCGCCAACAGCCCTGCCAAAGATATGGAAAAAAATATTAAAGCTATGTTGGGCAGTGCGTTCAACCGTATGGATTTGGTCACACGCGAAGAATTCGACATCCAGCAGCAGGTTTTGATTAAAACCCGTACCAAACTGGCAGCTTTGGAAGAGCGACTGGCGAAACTCGAAGCCGCTCAAGAGCCTGAAGAAGCTGCTTTGAAAGCCGCCGAAGCTGCTGCGGAAGAAGCTGTTGCAGAAATCAAACAACAAACCGAAGCTGTCGAATAAGGCCGTCTGAAACATGTCGCTTGCCTTGGTTTACAGCCGCGCCTTGAGCGGCATGAATGCGCCGTTGGTTGAAGTAGAAGCCCATCTTGCCAACGGCCTGCCTCATTTCAATATCGTCGGATTGCCCGATACCGAAGTCAAAGAAAGCCGCGACCGCGTGCGCGCCGCCATCATCCAAAGCGGTTTCGACTTTCCCGCCAAAAAAATCACCGTCAACCTCGCCCCGGCCGACCTGCCCAAAGAATCAGGACGTTTCGACCTGCCGATTGCATTGGGCATCCTCGCCGCATCCGGACAAATCGCACCTGAAAAGCTCGCGCAATACGAGTTTGCCGGCGAGTTGGCGCTTTCCGGTATGTTGCGCCCCGTGCGCGGCGCGTTGGCGATGGCGTGGCAGGGTATGCAGGCAAAACGTGCATTTGTTTTGCCTGAAGAAAACGCAGAACAAGCCGCCGTAATGCGCGGCATTACCGTTTACGGCGCGCGCTCTTTGGGCGAAGTCGCCGCCCATTTGAACGGTATCGAACCTTTGGCGCAAACCGAATACCAAGTTCCTCAGATGCCGTCTGAAAACGCCAAACTGCCAGACCTCATTGATGTCAAGGGTCAACATACTGCCCGCCTTGCTTTGGAGATCGCTGCCGCAGGAGGACACAGCCTCTTGATGATGGGGCCGCCGGGAACGGGCAAATCCATGCTTTCCCAACGGCTGCCCGGTATTCTGCCGCCTTTGACCGAAGACGAATTGGTCGAAGTATGGGCGTTGCGTTCGCTCCTGCCCAACCACCAACAACAACTCGACAGCCACCGTCCTTTCCGCAGCCCGCACCACAGTGCCAGTTCGGCAGCCATGGTCGGCGGCGGTTCCGATCCGCGTCCGGGCGAAATTTCATTGGCGCATCACGGCGTTTTGTTTTTGGACGAGCTGCCCGAGTTTGACCGCAAAGTTTTAGAAGTTTTGCGCGAACCTTTGGAAAACGGCGAAATCCACATTTCCCGCGCGGCGCGTCAAGCCGTCTATCCGGCGAAATTCCAGCTTGTCGCCGCCATGAACCCTTGTCCGTGCGGTTATCTCGGGCATCCCGTCAAGCCCTGCCGCTGCACGCCCGAAAGCGTCGCGCGTTACCGCAGCAAGATTTCCGGTCCGCTGCTTGACCGCATCGATTTGACCATCGAAGTCCCCAGCCTGTCCGCCGCCGAACTGATGCAGCAGGAAGCAGGGGAAAGCAGCGCACGCGTGTTGGCGCGCGTGATCGTCGCCCGCGACAAACAATACGCGCGGCAAGGCAAAGTGAATGCCGCCTTGAGTGTCAGTGAACTCGACACGTCCGCCCGCATCCAAAAAGAAGCGCAGGAAGCCTTGGGCAGCCTGCTGGAAAAATTGTCTCTTTCCGCCCGCAGTTTTCACCGCATCATGCGTGTTGCACGGACGCTGGCAGACCTGTCGGGCGACGAAGAAGTCGGCAGAAGCCACGTCATGAAAGCCATAGGTTTCCGCCGTGCTTTATAGGAACGGGAATGGAAGCAGGTTTTGCCCAAATATGGCGATATTGTTAGAATATCCGCCCGTAAGCAAACGGCGTTAATGCCGTCTGAAACACATTAAGGTATGTTTATGAACAAATTTTCCCAATCCGGAAAAGGTCTGTCCGGTTTTTTCTTCGGTTTGATACTGGCAACGGTCATTATTGTCGGTATTTTGTTTTATCTGAACCAGAGCGGTCAAAATGCGTTCAAAATCCCGATTCCGTCGAAGCAGCCTGCAGAAACGGAAATCCTGAAACCGAAAAACCAGCCTAAGGAAGACATCCAACCTGAACCGGCCGATCAAAACGCCTTGTCCGAACTGGATGCTGCGAAAGAGGCAGAGCAGTCGGATGCGGAAAAAGCTGCCGACAAGCAGCCCGTTGCCGACAAAGCCGACGAGGTTGAGGAAAAGGCGGGCGAGTCGGAGCGGGAAAAGTCGGACGGACAGGCAGTGCGCAAGAAAGCACTGACGGAAGAGCGTGAACAAACCGTTGGGGAAAAAGCGCAGAAGAAAGATGCCGAAACGGTTAAAAAACAAGCGGTAAAACCGTCTAAAGAAACAGAGAAAAAAGCTTCAAAAGAAGAGAAAAAGGCGGAAAAGGAAAAAGTTGCACCCAAACCGACCCCGGAACAAATCCTCAACAGCGGCAGCATCGAAAAAGCGCGCAGTGCCGCCGCCAAAGAAGGGCAGAAGCCGAACACGCCCGCCAAGGCGGAAGCAACGCATTATCTGCAAATGGGCGCGTATGCCGACCGTCAGAGCGCGGAAGGGCAGCGTGCCAGACTGGCAATTTTGGGCGTGCCTTCCAAAGTGGTCGGCTATCAGGCGGGACATAAAACGCTTTACCGGGTGCAAAGCGGCAATATGTCTGCCGATGCGGTGAAAAAAATGCAGGACGATTTGAAAAAGCACGGGGTTGCCAGCCTGATCCGTGCTATTGAAGGCAAATAATTATGAAGCTCAAACATCTGTTGCCGCTGTTGCTGTCGGCAGTGTTGTCCGCACAGGCATATGCCCTGACGGAGGGGGAAGACTATATTGTTTTGGATAAGCATGTCCCGCAGCAACAATCGGGAAAAATCGAAGTTTTGGAATTTTTCGACTATTTTTGCGTACATTGCCATCATTTCGACCCCTTGTTATTGAAGCTGGGCAAGGCATTGCCGTCTGATGCCTATTTGAGGACGGAACACGTGGTTTGGCGGCCTGAAATGCTCGGATTGGCCAGAATGGCGGCCGCCGTCAATTTGTCAGGTTTGAAATATCAGGCAAACCCTGCCGTGTTTAAAGCAGTTTACGAACAAAAAATCCGCTTGGAAAACAGGTCGGTTGCCGGAAAATGGGCTTTGTCTCAAAAAGGCTTTGACGGCAAAAAACTGATGTGCGCCTATGATTCTCCCGAGGCCGCCGCCGCAGCATTAAAAATGCAGAAACTGACGGAACAATACGGTATTGACAGCACGCCGACCGTTATTGTCGGCGGAAAATACCGCGTTATCTTCAATAATGGCTTTGACGGCGGCGTTCATACGATTAAAGAATTGGTTGCCAAAGTCAGGGAAGAACGCAAACTGTCAAACCGTTCTACGCAAAAATAACCTTATCCATCATACACCTGAAAGAAACCAAGCAATGGATTTTATGATTGTCCTGAAAGCCCTGATGATGGGTTTGGTAGAAGGTTTTACCGAATTCCTGCCTATTTCCAGCACCGGGCATTTGATTGTGTTCGGCAATCTGATTGGTTTTCACAGCAATCACAAGGTTTTTGAAATTGCCATCCAGCTCGGTGCAGTTTTGGCAGTAGTGTTTGAATACCGGCAGCGTTTCAGCAATGTGTTGCACGGCTTAGGAAAAGACCGGAAAGCCAACCGTTTCGTCCTCAATCTTGCCATTGCTTTTATACCTGCCGCCGTGATGGGGCTGTTGTTCGGCAAACAAATCAAAGAGTATCTGTTTAACCCCTTGAGTGTTGCAGTCATGCTGGTTTTGGGCGGTTTTTTTATTTTGTGGGTGGAGAAACGCCAAAGCCGAGCAGAGCCTAAAATTGCCGATGTTGATGCATTGCGTCCGATTGATGCGTTGATGATCGGCGTTGCCCAAGTGTTTGCACTGGTTCCGGGTACGTCCCGTTCGGGTAGTACGATTATGGGCGGGATGCTTTGGGGAATCGAGCGGAAAACGGCAACGGAGTTTTCATTTTTCTTGGCCGTTCCGATGATGGTTGCAGCAACGGCTTATGATGTCCTGAAACATTACCGGTTTTTCACCCTGCATGATGTCGGTTTGATTCTGATAGGCTTTATTGCCGCTTTTGTTTCCGGTTTAGTAGCGGTCAAAGCACTGCTGAAGTTTGTTTCCAAAAAAAACTATATCCCGTTTGCCTATTACCGTATTGTTTTTGGTATTGCCATCATTATATTGTGGCTGTCAGGCTGGATAAGTTGGGAATAAAGTCATGTATCCGGTTTGAGAATATATTTTCGGGTCGGATTTATGTCGGACGGCAGAGAGATGATGTTAGATTAATCAGTACCCTGATTTGTTTCAGAGTTTAAAAGAAAATACTTTCTATTGCACTAACTAATCAATGTTACCGCAGTTGCATCGTTACAGCGGCTTTGAACTGGAGAAGCCGCCTCGAAATGGCTTTGATGGGCATTTAAACGCAATATGCCGGAGAGAATCATGGAATTTATCCAACTGATCCAACTGCTTGCGAACAGGTTGACAGTAAACCGCAAATGGCATGCCTACCTGTACTGCCTGCCGTTTACCGCCTATTGGGTATCGGCGGACAAAGAGATTGTCCGAACGCTCGTTATGGGAGACGGGTTTTTTGTTTTGATACTTTGTACGGCATTATTCGGTATGTGGTTCTTCTGCCGCCGGCAGCGGTGGTTGTGGGTTCTTCCCTATCTCTGCATATTCAAGATTTTATTCTCCCTTATTTAGCCTGTACCGCCCCGCCTCGGGGCGGTTTTTTACCGCCTCCGGCAAACATATGCCGAAATAAGTTTTAAACCCGATTAAAAGCCGTTTCAGACGGCATTTGCCACAATAATCTCATTCAATTAAGCCTGTTTGCCGGTTTATCAATGTTGCTGCCTTGGACGGTAATGTCGCCCTCGCGGCTGCGGATATTGATGTCGCCGCCGGCTTTCAGGCTGTCGATTTAGCTTTTGGCCTATGATGTTTCTTCGTTTTTGCAATTAAGCTCTAATTTTTATTTTATATATATTTTCTCATACAAGGGAGAAGCACAAATATTTTCCCAACCAAACTCTTTAAGCACCTGCTTGGCTAATGTACGTATATTTCCCCATTCCTGACTATATAATCCTGATTCATCAAGCCAAATGAAATCGAATCCATCTCCACTAATGCTAGATATATATGCATTTAAATTTAATAGCATTTCTTTTTGTCTAGTTGTCAAGATACTTCCTTTATCTAAACACTCTTCAAATGCATCAGTGAATTCCAAAACAATTTCCTCCCCAGCAGTATGCCTAGATCCTGTAATTTTTTTCTGAGTATCAGGATCTTGAGTCATGGCAACAACAGACCAACGCAAATTTGATAACTCATCCATAAATAATCCTTTCATTTATATAAGATAGTTGCTTTTTCATTTGTTTTATTATACGTTTTAGGGTTAACTATTTTAATTTTCCCTTTATCTAAGGATTGAAAATAAAAGGCTGTGTTTTAATATTCCGTTGATGTAGCTCTAATTAGCCGTACAAATGCCATTTTATTTAATGGGGTCGATTTCTGCACAAACGGAAATACGGCTTTCCCTTGCAAAGGGATGGAATCGGGCAGGTATTTAAACACAGCCGAAATAAAAAAACAAAATAAAAAAGCACATACCTTTTTACGGTCTGTGCTTTTTTATCTGGTGGAGGTAAGCGGGATCGAACCGCTGACCTCTTGCATGCCATGCAAGCGCTCTACCAACTGAGCTATACCCCCGAAATATGGTGGCGAATCAGGGATTCGAACCCCGGACACAAGGATTATGATTCCTCTGCTCTAACCGACTGAGCTAATTCGCCGTTTCGTGAAGTCGCTATTATATGTTTTTTTGTTTTTTTGACAAGCCGTATTTTCTAATTTTAAATTAGTGTCCTGTTTTTAAATATTAAAAATTTTATGCCGTCTGAAAATGGTTAAGACGGCATGAGGATTAGAGTTTGTGGCAGATGTCGCCAAAACAAAATCCTGTCCAATCAATATTGATATTTTTACCGAATGCGATGACTTTAAACAATTCTCCCATTTCATGTTGATCGATTAGTTTTTGAACAGCGGCGGCTTCACGGATATAGGCTGCCGAATCCGTTTTCCCCGTCTGTGCCAATAGCTCGGTAATGCCCAGGTTCAATAAGAAATGGGATTGGGGAAGGTAACCTATCAAATCTAATCCGGCATCCGTCCCTGCTTGTGCAATGTCGGTAAAGTTGACATGTGCGGTCAGGTCTGCCAATCCGATGAAGTCGAAAGGATTGTGGATAACGTGGTGTCGGTAGTGTCCGATCAATGTGCCTTGATTGCGTTGCGGGTGGTAATACTGCGCCGCATCAAAACCGTAGTCGATGAATATCATACCTCCGCGTTCAAGCCTTGAGGCAAGGGTGCGGATAAAGGCATATTGTTGCGGGTGCAGTTCGCCGGTATAGGGGAAATCTGTTTGGGGGAAATAAAGGGAAGCCGAAGCTGACAGCGACGGGTCATTCAAGGGTCTTGCCGAATAGGCGAAACGGTCGTTATCCAGGCAAACGCCGACATGCTCGAATGAGCCGCCTTCATCTTTACGGATGATTTCGACAGGCATGGCATCGAGTACTTCGTTACCGATGATGATGCCGTCAAATGTTTCCGGAAGTGCAGATAAGTGGACAATTTTTTGGGCGGCTTGAGGTGCGAGGGTCTGAATCAGGTCTTTCTGGCGAGCTGCCAGCTCCGGCGATATTTCAATAATATAGTAACGGTTGATGCCGTCCGAAATGCTGCCCAACAAATCGGCGGCGAGTTGACCGGTTCCTGCACCGAATTCATAGATATTGCCTGCGGTTTGGGGTAGGAGTTCTTGAAGTTGGCGCGCCAGTGTTCGGGCAAACAGGGGGGTAAGGGTTGGGGAGGTAATAAAATCCCCGTCGTTACCGATTTTATGGCTGCCGCCGGTGTAGTAGCCGTATTGCGGAGTGTATAAAACCAATTCCATAAAACGTGAAAATGGAATCCAGTTGCCGTGTTTGCCGATTTCTTCGGCAATGAGGGTTTGCAGTTTGAGCGAGGATTGCCGTGCTTCGGGAGAGGGGATGGGGAGGGGCATGATAAGTGTTAGCTTGTGTAAATTTATTGGATTTCCCGACATATTACACGTTGGTACGGGTGCTGTCATGGCTTTATCCTTAATACTATATATTGTGTTTATATTATTAAATTAATCATATATAGTTGTTTATTGGTTCGGTCACTCTGTACCGCACCCGCCGTGCCGTTGTCGCCATTTTTTATCTTATTGTTTTTAAAAGGAATAAAAATTTCAGATATGTTAATGAGTTTTCATACCCTGATTTGACCGAGTGTTTAAAATTTCTTATAGTGTCGATTGGTGGGGAATTATGGGGCAAAGTGTCTCTTTTACCCTTGTGATTTTGATTTCGGCTTGGGACATGTTATGTTCGGCGGCGCACACGAATTAAGCATCGACAGTAAGGGGCGGTTGGCGGTTCCTGCCAAATTCCGCGATATTCTGTCGCGCCTCTATACGCCTGCCGTAGTGGTAACGCTCGAGTCGAAGCATAAGCTGTTGATGTATCCTGTTGCAGAGTGGGAAAAGGTCGCGGCGCAACTTTTGAACTTAAAAGTGGCGGATAACCCTGTTTTACGACGGTTTCAAAATCTTCTGCTGCATAACGCGGAAATTTTGGAATGGGATAGTGCCGGTCGGGTATTGGTTCCTGCCGGGCTGAGGAAGAGGGTGGTTTTTGACCGTGAAGTTGTTCTGGTCGGGCGGGCCAACCGTTTGGAGCTTTGGGGTCGCGAGCAGTGGGAGGCTGAGATGGTTCAGGCTTTGGATGACGATCCTGACGAACTTGCCTTCCAGTTGAGTCAGACGGATTTGCAATTGTGATTGGAGCAGAAAGTTACCGGCATATCACGGTCTTGCTGAATGAGGCGGTGGATGCGCTTGCCGTGCGCGAAGACGGTATCTATGTGGACGGTACGTTCGGCAGGGGAGGGCATTCCCGGCTGATTTTGTCGCGTTTGGGCGATGCGGGGCGGCTGATTGTTTTCGATAAAGACCCGCAGGCGATTGCTGTGGCAGAAGAGCTGGCGCGTTCGGACAAACGGGTCGGTGTCGTGCATGGTGGTTTTGTTTCGTTTCAGACGGCATTGGATGATTTGGGTATCGGCAAGGTGGACGGTGCGTTGTTTGATTTGGGGATTTCGTCTCCGCAAATCGATGACGGCAGCCGCGGTTTCAGCTTCCGTTTCGATGCCCCTTTGGATATGCGTATGGATACGACGCGCGGTATGTCTGCCGCAGAGTGGATAGCGGTTGCGTCGGAACAGGATTTGCACGAGGTAATCAAGAATTATGGTGAAGAGCGGTTTAGCCGCCAGATTGCGCGCGCCATTGTTGCGCAACGGGCGGAAAGTCCAATCGATACAACCCGCAAGCTGGCGCAGATCGTGGCACAAAACGTCCGTACTCGTGAGCGGGGGCAAGATCCTGCAACACGTACTTTCCAGGCGGTCCGCATCTTTATTAACCGCGAGCTTGAAGAAGTAGGGGCAGTATTGCCGCAGGTCATGTGTCGTCTGAAACAGGGCGGACGTTTGGCGGTCATTGCTTTCCATTCGTTGGAAGACCGCATTGTGAAGCAGTTTGTCAAAAAATATTCGCAACACGCGCCCCTACCGCGCTGGGCGGCGGTCAGGGAAGCGGATTTGCCCGAGCCGCCCCTGAAAATCGTGGGCAGGGCATTAAAGCCGGGTGAGGCGGAAATTGCCGCCAATCCGAGGGCGAGAAGTGCGGTTTTGCGTGTGGCGGAGCGGACTGCCGGTCCGATACCGGAACAATAACAGAGAAAAACGTCTGAACGGCAATGAACAAATTGAATTTCCTTCTGCTGCTTGCGGTGTGTGTTTCCGCTTTTTCCGTTGTGATGCAGCAAAACCAGTACAGGCTCAACTTCACAGCTTTGGACAAGGCGAAAAAACAGGAAATCGCCTTGGAGCAGGATTATGCGCAAATGAGGCTGCAACAGGCGCGTTTGGCGAACCACGAAGCGATCAGGGCGGCGGCAGAAAAACAAAACCTCCATCCGCCGGTTTCGGGCAATACCTTTATGGTGGAACATCAAAGATAGAAGCAGCCTGTGTGCCGGAATCGGATTCCTGCGTCAGGATAATAATAACGAGAAGTAAAAATGTTGATTAAGAGCGAATATAAGCCCCGGATGCTGCCCAAAGAAGAGCAGGTCAAAAAGCCGATGACCAGTAACGGACGGATCAGCTTCGTCCTGATGGCAATGGCGGTCTTGTTTGCCGGTTTGATTGCCCGCGGACTGTATCTGCAGACGGTAACGTATGAATTTTTGAAAGAACAGGGCGACAACCGGATTGTGCGGACTCAAACATTGCCGGCTACACGCGGTACGGTTTCGGACCGGAACGGTGCGGTTTTGGCGTTGAGTGCGCCGACGGAGTCCCTGTTTGCCGTGCCTAAAGATATGAAGGAAATGCCGTCTGCCGCACAATTGGAACGCCTGTCCGAGCTTGTCGATGTGCCGGTTGATGTTTTGAGGAACAAGCTCGAACAGAAAGGCAAGTCGTTTATCTGGATTAAGCGGCAGCTCGATCCCAAGGTTGCCGAAGAGGTTAAAGCCTTGGGTTTGGAAAACTTTGTATTTGAAAAAGAATTAAAACGCCATTACCCGATGGGCAACCTGTTTGCACACGTCATCGGATTTACCGATATTGACGGCAAAGGTCAGGAAGGTTTGGAACTTTCGCTTGAAGACAGCCTGCATGGCGAAGACGGCGCGGAAGTCGTTTTGCGGGACCGGCAGGGCAATATTGTGGATAGCTTGGACTCCCCGCGCAATAAAGCCCCGCAAAACGGCAAAGACATTATTCTTTCTCTGGATCAGAGGATTCAGACTTTGGCTTATGAAGAGTTGAATAAGGCGGTCGAATACCATCAGGCAAAAGCCGGAACGGTGGTGGTGTTGGATGCCCGTACTGGGGAAATCCTCGCCTTGGTCAATACGCCTGCCTATGAGCCCAACAAACCCGGTCAGGCAGACAGCGAACAGAGGCGTAACCGTGCCGTTACCGACATGATCGAGCCCGGTTCGGCAATAAAGCCCTTTGTCATTGCGAAAGCACTGGATGCGGATAAAACCAATTTGAACGAGAGGTTGAATACGCAGCCTTATAAAATTGGTCCGGCTCAGGTGCGCGATACCCATGTTTATCCTTCTTTGGATGTGCGCGGTATCATGCAGAAATCGTCCAATGTCGGTACAAGCAAACTGTCTGCACGATTCAGTTCGAAAGAAATGTATGATTTGTATCATGAGTTGGGCATCGGTGTGCGTATGCATTCCGGTTTTCCGGGAGAAAGTGCGGGCGCGTTGCGCAATTGGCAAAAATGGCGGCCTATCGAACAGGCAACCATGTCTTTCGGTTACGGTCTGCAGTTGAGCCTGCTGCAATTGGCACGGACCTATACCGTGTTGACACATGACGGTGTTTTGTTGCCGGTCAGCTTTGAGAAGCAGGCGGTTGCGCCGCAAGGCAAACGCATATTTAAATCATCGACCGCACGTCAGGTGCGTGAGTTGATGGTTTCTGTAACCGAACCCGGCGGTACGGGTACGGCGGGTGCGGTAGATGGTTTCGACGTCGGCGCAAAAACCGGTACGGCGCGTAAGTTGGTCAACGGGCGTTACGTCGATAACAAACACGTTGCCACTTTCATCGGTTTTGCTCCTGCCAAAAATCCGCGTGTGATTGTGGCGGTAACCATCGACGAGCCGACTGCAAACGGTTACTACGGCGGCGTAGTGGCAGGTCCGGTCTTCAAGCAAGTCATGGGCGGCAGCCTGAACATCTTGGGCGTTTCCCCGACCAAACCTCTGACCAATGTTGCAGCCGTCAAAACACCGTCTTAATCCGAGTATCAACGAGATTATTTTATGTTCAGCAAGTTAACCCCTTTAGCTGAAACCGGCATCCCGCCTCTGCTGTGTGCAAACGCAGCAGGGCGTTTGTTGCATTCAGACAGCCGTCAAATTAAACAAGGTGATATTTTCGTTGCTTGTCAGGGCGAATATACCGACGGCCGCAGTTATATCCCCGCAGCCATTGCCAACGGCGCGGCTTTTGTTTTTTGGGACGACGACGGCAAATTTGCGTGGAATCCTGAATGGAAAGTCCCCAATCAAGGTATTAAAGATTTGAAACACCGTGCCGGTATGTTGGCGGCGCAAGTTTACGGCAACGTTTCAGGCGGCCTCAAAGTCTGGGGCGTAACCGGCACCAACGGCAAAACCTCCATCACACAATGGCTGGCGCAAGCCGCCGATTTGTTGGGAGAAAAAACCGCCATTATCGGCACGGTCGGCAACGGCTTTTGGGGTGCATTGAAAGAAACCACGCACACCACCCCCGCCCCCGTCGATGTCCAAACCCTGCTCTACCGTTTCCGTCAACAAGGCGCAACAGCCGCCGCGATGGAAGTCTCCAGCCACGGCCTTGACCAATCGCGTGTCAACGGCGTGCCATTCCGCAGCGCAATCTTTACCAATCTCACCCGAGACCACCTCGACTACCACGGCACCATGGAAGCCTACGGTGCCATCAAGTCGCGCCTGTTTTACTGGCATGGCTTGAAGCACGCCATTATCAACGTGGATGACGAATACGGCGCGGAACTCGTATGCCGTCTGAAAAAAGACTGTCCTGATTTGGCCGTTTACAGTTACGGCTTCAGCGAGCAAGCCGACATCCGCATTACCGATTTCACCGCTTCTTCAGACGGCATGGAAGCCGTATTCCAAACCCCGTGGGGCGAAGGTCGCTGCCGCACGCGCCTGCTCGGACGGTTCAACGCGCAAAACCTCGCCGCCTGCATCGCCTTGCTGTGCGCTAACGGCTATCCGCTTGATAAGGTATTGGATGTGCTGGCAAAAATCCGTCCTGCTTCGGGCCGTATGGATTGCATTATGAACAGCGGCAAACCTTTGGTCGTTGTCGATTACGCCCACACGCCCGACGCATTGGAAAAAGCACTCGCCACCTTGCAGGAAATCAAACCGCAGGGTGCGGCTTTGTGGTGCGTATTCGGTTGTGGCGGTAACCGCGACCGAGGCAAACGCCCGCTGATGGGCGCGGCAGCCGTACAGGGCGCGGATAAAGTTGTCGTTACCAGCGACAACCCGCGTTTGGAAAATCCGCAAGACATCATCAACGACATCCTGCCTGCCGTACCTGCGCCCGAATGCGTTGAAGCCGACCGCGCTGCCGCCATCCGATACGCAGTCGAACGTGCCGCCGCAAACGACATTATTCTGATTGCCGGTAAAGGGCATGAGAACTATCAGGATGTACAAGGCGTGAAGCATCATTTTTCCGATTTTGAAATCGCAGAAAAAGCATTGGCAGAGCTGGGCTAGGCCATATCAAAAATGTTCAGGCGGTCTTAATTAAAACCATCTGAAAAAACAAACGGAAGAAATCATGAAACCACTAGATTTAAATTTCATCTGCCAAGCCCTCAAGCTTCCGATACCGTCTGAAAACAAACCCGTGTCGCGCATCGTAACCGACAGCCGCGATATTCAGGAAGGCGATGTGTTTTTCGCATTGGCGGGCGAGCGGTTTGACGCGCATGATTTTGTTGAAGACGTATTGGCCGCAGGTGCGGCGGCGGTTGTGGTTTCGCGCAAAGATTGTGCGGCTTTGAAAGGCGCGTTGAAAGTCGATGATACGCTTGCCGCCTTGCAAACGCTGGCGAAGGTGTGGCGTGAAAATGTGAACCCGTTTGTGTTCGGCATTACCGGTTCAGGCGGCAAGACGACGGTGAAGGAGATGCTGGCTGCGGTATTGCGCCGCCGTTTCGGCGATGATGCCGTGTTGGCGACTGCGGGTAATTTCAACAACCATATCGGGCTGCCGCTGACTTTATTGAAATTAAACGAAAAACACCGCTATGCCGTGATTGAAATGGGCATGAATCATTTCGGCGAACTGGCGGTTTTAACGCAAATCGCCAAACCTGATGCCGCATTGGTTAACAACGCCATGCGTGCCCATGTCGGCTGCGGTTTCGACGGAGTGGGCGATATTGCCAAAGCGAAAAGCGAGATTTATCAAGGCTTATGTTCAGACGGCATTGCACTGATTCCTCAAGAAGATGCCAATATGGCTGTCTTCAAAATGGCAACGCTTAATTTGAATACGCGCACTTTCGGCGTCGATAGCGGCGATGTCCACGCGGAAAATATCGTGCTGAAACCGTTGTCGTGCGAATTTGATTTGGTGTGCGGCGACGAGCGCGCAGCCGTGGTGCTGCCTGTTCCCGGCCGCCACAATATCCACAACGCCGCCGCTGCCGCCGCGCTGTCTTTGGCTGCGGGTTTGAGTTTGAACGATGTGGCGGAAGGTTTGAAAGGTTTCAGCAATATCAAAGGCCGTCTGAACGTCAAATCCGGCATCAAGGGCGCGACCCTGATTGACGATACTTACAATGCGAACCCCGACAGCATGAAGGCTGCAATTGACGTGTTGGCGCGTATGCCTGCGCCGCGTATTTTCGTAATGGGCGATATGGGCGAACTGGGCGAGGACGAAGCCGCTGCCATGCACGCCGAAGTCGGCGCGTATGCCCGCGACCAAGGCATCGAAGCGGCTTATTTTGTCGGCGACAACAGCGTCGAAGCGGCGGAAAAATTTGGCGCGGACGGTTTGTGGTTCGCCGCCAAAGACCCGTTGATTCAAGTGTTGAGCCACGATTTGCCCGAACGCGCCACCGTGTTGGTGAAAGGTTCGCGCTTTATGCAGATGGAAGAAGTGGTCGAGGCATTGGAGGATAAGTGAAAATGAAAAGCCGACGTTTTTTTAAAGCCTTATTGCTGATTGCCTCGCTGGTCGGCGCGTTCTATGCCGGAATGCGGACGCAGGCGTATCTTTATGAAGATTTATGTTTAGACTTGGGCGGCGGCAAAAATCCGGGGAGTTACCCGATTTGCGTGATTGAGAAAGTCCCTGCACGTTAATCAGCAAAAGCCGTCCGAAACCTTGCCGGGCGGCAAGCCAACCTCAAACGGGCGCAAGCCCATGTAACGACAAAAACAAAAAAAGGAAGCCCCATGTTTTTATGGCTCGCACATTTCAGCAACTGGTTAACCGGCCTGAATATTTTTCAATACACCACATTCCGCGCCGTCATGGCGGCGTTGACCGCCTTGGCGTTTTCCCTGATGTTCGGCCCGTGGACGATACGCAGGCTGACTGCGCTTAAAGTCGGCCAAGCCGTCCGTACCGACGGTCCGCAAACCCACCTCGTCAAAAACGGCACGCCGACGATGGGCGGTTCGCTGATTCTGACTGCCATTACCGTGTCCACCCTGTTGTGGGGCAACTGGGCGAACCCGTATATCTGGATTCTCTTGGGCGTACTGCTTGCCACCGGTGCGCTCGGTTTTTACGACGACTGGCGCAAAGTCGTCTATAAAGACCCCAACGGCGTGTCCGCCAAATTCAAAATGGTGTGGCAGTCAAGCGTTGCCATTATCGCCGGTTTGGCATTGTTTTACCTTGCCGCCAATTCCGCCAACAATATTTTGATTGTCCCGTTCTTCAAACAAATCGCCCTGCCGCTGGGCGTGGTCGGTTTTTTGGTGTTGTCTTACCTGACCATCGTCGGCACATCCAACGCCGTCAACCTTACCGACGGCTTGGACGGCCTTGCCGCCTTCCCCGTCGTCCTCGTTGCCGCCGGTCTTGCCATTTTCGCCTACGCCAGCGGACACTACCAATTTTCCCAATACCTCCAGCTTCCCTATGTCGCCGGTGCGAACGAAGTCGCTATATTCTGCACCGCCATGTGCGGCGCGTGCCTCGGATTTTTGTGGTTCAACGCCTATCCCGCGCAAGTCTTTATGGGCGATGTCGGTGCATTGGCATTAGGTGCCGCGCTCGGTACCGTCGCCGTCATCGTCCGTCAAGAATTTGTTTTAGTGATTATGGGTGGATTATTTGTCGTCGAAGCCGTATCCGTTATGCTTCAGGTCGGCTGGTATAAGAGAACCAAAAAACGCATCTTCCTGATGGCGCCCATCCACCACCACTACGAACAAAAAGGCTGGAAAGAAACCCAAGTCGTCGTCCGCTTTTGGATTATCACCATCGTCTTGGTGCTGATCGGTTTGAGTACCCTCAAAATCCGCTGAACCTATGCCGTCTGAACACCTTTCAGACGGCATTTGAACGCGCAATAAACCTGCGGCGGCAATCCGCCCCGCCTTATCGTTAACGGCGGCTGAAACCTGCCTTATACTGAAACAGGAGTAAAACCATGAAACAGACAGTCAAATGGCTTGCAGACGCCCTGATTGCCTTGGGCTTGAAACAAGCGGTGTGGGCGGATGACGTATCGGATTTTAAGGAAACGCTTCAAGTTGCGGAGCAAGGAAATGCAGAAGCCCAATTTAATTTGGGTTTGATGTACGACAATGGTCAAGGAGTCCGTCAAGACTATGCACAGGCAGTGCAGTGGTATCGCAAGGCGGCAGAACAAGGATATGCTGAAGCTCAATTTAATTTGGGTGTGATGTATGCTAACGGTCAAGGAGTCCGTCAAGATCATGCACAGGCAGTGCAGTGGTATCGCAAGGCGGCAGAACAAGGACTAGCCGATGCCCAATATAATTTGGGTGTGATGTATGCCAATGGGCGAGGAGTTCGTCAGGACTATGCACAGGCAGTGCAGTGGTATCGCAAGGCGGCAGAACAAGTGTATGCTCAAGCCCAATATAATTTAGGTGTTGCGTATGAAAAAGGTGAAGGAGTTCTTCAGGACTATACACAGGCAGTGCAGTGGTTTGGCAAGGCGGCAGAGCAAGGATTGGCCAATGCCCAATATAATTTGGGTGTGATGTATGCCAACGGAGAAGGTATTCATCAGAGCTATAAGATTGCCAAAGAGTGGTTTGGTAAGGCTTGTGATAATGGACTGCAACAAGGTTGTGATGCTTATCGAAAATTGAATCAGGCAGGATATTGAATCTTTATCCCAAGGCCGTCTGAAAAACTTAGGATAAAACCAAAATGACTTTCCAAAACAAAAAAATCCTCGTTGCCGGACTCGGCGGCACGGGTATTTCCATGATTGCCTACCTGCGCAAAAACGGCGCGGAGGTTGCCGCTTATGATGCGGAGCTGAAACCGGAGCGCGTGTCGCAAATCGGTAAGATGTTTGACGGGCTGGTGTTTTACACGGGTCGTCTGAAAGATGCGCTGGACAACGGTTTCGATATTCTGGCGCTCAGTCCCGGCATCAGCGAGCGGCAGCCGGATATCGAGGCGTTCAAGCAAAACGGCGGGCGCGTGTTGGGCGACATCGAATTGCTGGCGGACATTGTGAACCGCCGCGGCGACAAGGTGATTGCGATTACGGGCAGCAACGGTAAAACCACGGTAACGAGCCTGGTCGGCTATCTCTGCATCAAGTGCGGGCTGGATACCGTTATCGCGGGCAATATCGGCACGCCGGTTTTGGAGGCAGAATTGCAGCGTGAAGGCAAAAAGGCGGACGTGTGGGTGTTGGAGCTTTCCAGCTTCCAACTGGAAAACACCGAAAGCCTGCGCCCGACTGCGGCGACGGTGCTGAACATTTCCGAAGACCATCTCGACCGCTACGACGACTTGCTTGATTATGCGCATACCAAGGACAAGATTTTCCGTGGCGATGGCGTGCAGGTTTTGAATGCGGACGATACGTTCTGCCGCGCGATGAAACGGGCAGGGCGCGAAGTAAAATGGTTTTCGTTGGAACACCAAGCCGATTTTTGGTTGGAACGCGAAACGGGTCGTCTGAAACAAGGCGATGAAGATTTGATTGCCACGCAAGACATTCCGTTACAAGGCTTGCACAACGCCGCCAACGTTATGGCTGCTGTTGCCTTGTGCGAAGCCGTCGGTTTGCCGCGCGAAGCATTGCTCGAACACGTCAAAACCTTCCAAGGCCTGCCGCACCGCGTGGAAAAAATCGGCGAGAAAAACGGCGTGGTGTTCATCGACGACAGCAAAGGCACAAACGTCGGCGCGACCGCCGCCGCGATTGCCGGTTTGCAAAATCCGCTCTTCGTGATTTTGGGCGGCATGGGCAAAGGGCAGGACTTCACGCCCCTGCGCGACGCGCTTGCCTGCAAGGCAAAAGGCGTGTTCCTGATTGGTGTCGATGCGCCGCAAATCCGCCGCGATTTGGACGGCTGCGGCTTGAATATGACCGACTGCGCCACTTTGGAAGAAGCCGTTCAGACGGCATACGCCCAAGCCGAAGCGGGCGACATCGTGTTGCTCAGCCCGGCTTGCGCGAGTTTCGATATGTTTAAAGGCTACGCGCACCGTTCGGAAGTGTTTATCGAAGCGTTCAAGGCTTTGTGATGCCGTCTGAAACGCAAACGCCGTCATTGTTGGGCGGCAAGTAAAGATTTAGAATACCGATTTGGGATGTATCGTATGTTCGGACGGCATTGTCTGCCGTCTGAAATTTTTGCCCTTTGCGGCAGGTGCAAACAGACTGGCAGGTGGTTTTTTTGAAGATTTCGGAAGTATTGGTAAAAGTGGGCGACGGTGTCCACACTCTGCTGCTCGACAGGCCGATTGTGCGCGACGGCAGGAAATTCGACGCGCCGCTTTTGTGGATGGTGGTGCTGATGACGGCGTTCAGCCTGCTGATGATTTATTCGGCTTCTGTGTATTTGGCATCGAAGGAAGGCGGCGATCAGTTTTTCTATTTGACCAGACAGGCGGGGTTCGTTGTTGCCGGCCTTATAGCGAGCGGTTTTTTATGGTTTCTTTGCAGGATGAGGACATGGCGGCGGCTTGTGCCGTGGATTTTTGCCTTATCCGGCCTGTTGCTGGTAGTCGTATTGATTGCCGGGCGCGAAATCAATGGCGCGACCCGTTGGATACCTTTGGGTCCGTTGAATTTCCAGCCGACCGAGCTGTTCAAGCTGGCGGTCATCCTTTATTTGGCAAGCCTGTTCACGCGCCGTGAAGAAGTGTTGCGCAGCATGGAAAGTTTGGGTTGGCAGTCGATTTGGCGGGGGACGGCCAACCTGATTATGTCCGCCACCAATCCGCAGGCACGTCGTGAAACATTAGAAATGTACGGCCGTTTCCGGGCGATCATCCTGCCGATTATGCTGGTGGCGTTCGGTTTGGTGCTGATAATGGTACAGCCGGATTTCGGTTCGTTTGTCGTCATTACCGTCATTACCGTTGGAATGCTGTTTCTGGCAGGATTGCCGTGGAAATATTTTTTCGTCCTGGTAGGCAGCGTCTTGGGTGGGATGGTGCTGATGATTACCGCCGCTCCCTACCGTGTGCAGCGGGTAGTGGCATTTTTGGACCCGTGGAAAGACCCGCAGGGTGCCGGCTACCAGCTTACCCACTCTCTGATGGCAATCGGGCGCGGAGAGTGGTTCGGTATGGGTTTGGGTGCGAGTTTGAGCAAACGCGGCTTTCTGCCGGAAGCGCATACCGATTTTATTTTTGCCATCATCGCCGAAGAATTCGGCTTCTTCGGCATGTGCGTGCTGATATTCTGTTACGGCTGGCTGGTGGTGCGGGCGTTTTCCATCGGCAAGCAGTCGCGCGATTTGGGTTTGACTTTCAACGCCTATATCGCTTCGGGTATCGGCATTTGGATCGGTATCCAAAGTTTCTTCAATATCGGTGTGAACATCGGTGCTTTGCCGACCAAAGGTCTGACGCTGCCGTTGATGTCCTATGGCGGTTCGTCAGTCTTTTTCATGCTGATCAGCATGATGCTGCTGTTGCGTATAGATTATGAAAACCGCCAGAAAATGCGCGGTTACCGGGTGGAGTAAATCATGGGCGGTAAAACCTTTATGCTGATGGCGGGCGGAACGGGCGGACATATTTTCCCCGCGCTGGCGGTGGCGGATTCATTGCGCACGCGCGGCCATCATGTAATTTGGCTGGGCAGCAAGGATTCGATGGAAGAGCGCATCGTGCCGCAATATGACATCCTGCTCGAAACGCTGGCGATTAAAGGCGTGCGCGGCAACGGCATCAAACGCAAGCTGATGCTGCCGTTTACTTTGTATCAAACCGTCCGCGAAGCGCAGCGGATTATCCGCAAACACCGTGTCGAGTGCGTTATCGGGTTCGGCGGCTTCGTTACCTTCCCCGGCGGTTTGGCGGCGAAGCTATTGGGCGTGCCGATTGTGATTCACGAGCAAAACGCCGTGGCCGGTTTGTCCAACCGCCACCTGTCGCGCTGGGCGAAACGCGTGCTGTACGCCTTCCCCAAAGCGTTTAACCACGAAGGCGGCTTGGTCGGCAACCCCGTCCGCGCCGATATTGCTAAGCTGCCCGTGCCTGCCGAACGCTTCCAAGGGCGCGAAGGCCGTCTGAAAATTTTGGTGGTCGGCGGCAGTTTGGGTGCAGACGTTTTGAACAAAACCGTACCGCAGGCATTGGCTTTGCTGCCCGATGATGCGCGTCCGCAGATGTACCACCAATCGGGTCGAGGCAAGTTGGGCAGCTTGCAGGCGGATTACGACGCGCTGGGCGTGAAGGCCGAATGCGTGGAATTTATTACCGACATGGTGTCCGCCTACCGCGATGCCGATTTGGTGATTTGCCGTGCCGGCGCGCTGACAATTGCCGAGTTGACTGCGGCAGGGTTGGGCGCGTTGTTAGTGCCGTATCCTCACGCCGTTGACGACCACCAAACCGCCAACGCGCGTTTTATGGTGCAGGCGGAGGCGGGATTGCTGTTGCCGCAAACCCAGTTGACGGCGGAAAAACTCGCCGAAATCCTCGGCAGCCTGAACCGCGAAAAATGTCTCAAATGGGCAGAGAACGCCCGTACTTTGGCACTGCCGCACAGCGCGGACGATGTGGCGGAAGCCGCCATCGCGTGTACGGCATGATGATATAATGCGATAAACGAAACAGATGCCGTCTGAAAACCACGAAACCGGTTTCAGACGGCCTTATATTTTGTTTTTTCGGGTGTTTCGGTATATGAAATCGAGTATGAAAATGGGCAGGAAAGCAGGGTTTACCGCCGAACGCAGCCTCATTTTTACCCATATTGCAACCAATGTGAAATCCTGTATGCCGAAACATCTGTAATTTACAAGAAAACTATGGCGTAGAAGCGGATAGCCCTTTAAAATAACGCCTTTACGCATCGAAATCCACCGGAACGCAACATTATGATGAAAAATCGAGTTACCAACATCCATTTTGTCGGTATCGGCGGCGTCGGCATGAGCGGTATCGCCGAAGTCTTGCACAATTTGGGCTTTAAAGTTTCCGGTTCGGATCAGGCGCGAAATGCCGCTACCGAGCATTTGAGCAGCCTGGGCATTCAAGTTTATCCCGGCCATACCGCAGAACACGTTAACGGTGCGGATGTTGTCGTTACCTCTACCGCCGTCAAAAAAGAAAATCCCGAAGTTGTCGCTGCGCTGGAGCAGCAAATTCCCGTTATTCCGCGCGCCTTGATGCTGGCGGAACTGATGCGCTTCCGTGACGGCATCGCCATCGCCGGTACGCACGGCAAAACCACGACCACCAGCCTGACCGCTTCCATCCTCGGCGCGGCAGGACTCGACCCCACTTTCGTTATCGGCGGCAAACTCAATGCCGCAGGTACCAACGCCCGTTTGGGCAAAGGCGAATACATCGTCGCCGAAGCCGACGAATCCGATGCCTCTTTCCTACATCTGACCCCGATTATGTCCGTCGTAACCAATATCGACGAAGACCATATGGACACTTACGGACACAGCGTTGAGAAACTGCATCAGGCGTTTGTGGACTTCATCCACCGTATGCCGTTCTACGGCAAAGCTTTTTTGTGTGTTGACAGCGAACACGTCCGCGCGATTCTGCCCAAAGTGAGCAAACCCTACGCCACCTACGGTTTGGATGATACCGCCGACATCTACGCCACCGACATCGAAAACGTCGGCGCGCAAATGAAGTTTACTGTCCATGTCCAAATGAAAGGACATGAGCAGGAGCCGTTTGAAGTCGTGCTGAATATGCCCGGCAGACACAACGTGCTGAACGCATTGGCAGCCATCGGCGTGGCACTTGAAGTCGGCGCATCCGTCGAAGCGATCCAAAAAGGGCTGCTTGACTTTGAGGGTGTCGGCCGCCGCTTCCAAAAATACGGCGACATCAAGTTGCCAAACGGCGGAACCGCGCTCTTGGTGGACGACTATGGACACCACCCCATCGAAATGGCGGCAACCCTTTCCGCTGCACGCGGCGCGTATCCGGAAAAACGTTTGGTATTGGCCTTCCAACCGCACCGCTATACCCGTACACGCGATTTGTTTGAAGACTTCACCAAAGTCCTCAATACCGTTGACGCGCTGGTGTTGACCGAAGTTTATGCCGCCGGTGAAGAGCCGATTGCCGCGGCCGATTCCCGCGCCTTGGCGCGTGCTATCCGCGTATTGGGCAAACTTGAGCCGATTTACTGCGAAAACGTTGCCGACTTGCCTGAAATGCTGTTGAACGTTTTACAGGATGGCGACGTCGTGTTGAATATGGGTGCAGGCAGCATCAACCGTGTGCCTGCTGCGATGTTGGAGTTGTCGAAAACCTGAGGCGCAACTTTTATCGTGATGCCGCGATAGCTGCTCGATGAAGTGATGTTTTATCAGGTAGGGCAAACGAGATTAAGGTCGTCTGAAAACCCGATTTGTTTTCAGACGACCTATATCAAACAAAAAAGCAATCAAGAAAGAACAAAAACAATGCAGAATTTTGGCAAAGTAGCCGTATTGATGGGTGGCTTTTCCAGCGAACGCGAAATCTCGCTGGATAGTGGTGCCGCCATTTTGAATGCCTTAAAAAGCAAAGGCATAGATGCACACGCCTTCGATCCCAAGGAAACCCCATTGTCTGAATTGAAGGCACAAGGTTTTCAGACGGCATTCAACATCCTTCACGGTACTTACGGCGAAGATGGTGCCGTTCAGGGCGCGTTGGAATTGTTGGGCATTCCTTATACCGGCAGCGGTGTCGCCGCTTCCGCCATCGGCATGGACAAATACCGCTGCAAGCTGATTTGGCAAGCCTTGGGGCTGCCTGTTCCTGAGTTCGCCGTTTTACATGAAGACTCCGATTTTGATGCTGTCGAGCAGCAGCTCGGTTTGCCCATGTTCGTTAAACCGGCAGCCGAAGGCAGCAGCGTTGGCGTGGTGAAAGTGAAAGAAAAAGGCCGTCTGAAAAGCGTTTACGAAGAATTGAAACACCTTCAAGGTGAAATCATTGCCGAGCGATTCATCGGTGGCGGCGAATATTCCTGCCCCGTCCTGAACGGCAAAGGTCTGCCCGGCATACGCATCATTCCTGCAACCGAGTTTTATGACTACGAAGCCAAGTACAACCGAGACGACACTGTTTATCAATGTCCTTCGGAAGATTTGACCGAAGCCGAAGAAAGCCTGATGCGCGAACTGGCGGTTCGCGGCGCGCAGGCAATCGGTGCGGAAGGCTGCGTGCGCGTCGATTTCCTCAAAGATACCGACGGCAAACTCTATCTGTTGGAAATCAACACCCTGCCCGGTATGACGAGCCATAGTTTAGTACCGAAATCCGCTGCCGTTACGGGTGTGGGTTTTGCCGATTTATGTATTGAAATTTTGAAGACCGCACATGTGGGATAATGCCGAAGCGATGGAACGGCTGACGCGCTGGCTGCTTGTCATGATGGCGATGCTGCTTGCCGCGTCCGGGCTGGTTTGGTTTTACAATTCGAATCATCTGCCCGTCAAGCAGGTGTCGCTGAAGGGCAACCTGGTTTATTCCGATAAGAAGGCATTGGGCAGTTTGGCGAAAGAATACATCCATGGGAATATTTTAAGGACGGACATCAATGGCGCACAGGAGGCCTACCGCCGGTATCCGTGGATTGCGTCAGTCATGGTGCGCCGCCGTTTTTCCGATACGGTTGAAATCGTCCTGACCGAGCGCAAGCCGGTTGCACGTTGGGGCGACCGTGCACTGGTGGACAGCGAAGGCAATGTTTTTGAAGCCCGTTTGGACAGACCCGGAATGCCGGTATTCAGAGGCGGTGAGGGAACGTCTGCCGAAATGCTCCGCCGTTATGACGAATTTTCGACTGTTTTGGCAAAACAGGGTTTGGGCATCAAAGAGATGACCTATACGGCACGTTCGGCGTGGAATGTCGTTTTGGACAACGGCATCACCGTCAGGCTCGGACGGGAAAACGAGATGAAACGCCTCCGGCTTTTTACCGAAGCGTGGCAACATCTGTTGCGTAAAAATAAAAATCGGTTATCCTATGTGGATATGAGGTATAAGGACGGATTTTCAGTCCGCTATGCTTCCGACGGTTTACCCGAAAAAGAATCCGAAGAATAGTGGGAACAGGTATCGGACAGATTACGGCCGTGCCGTCTGAAACGGTGCGACGCAAATTTCAATCAGTTTTAAGAGCAGACGAACAATGGAACAGCAGAAAAGATATATCAGCGTACTGGATATCGGTACGTCTAAAGTCCTCGCACTGATCGGGGAAGTTCAAGATGACGACAAAATCAACATCGTCGGTTTGGGGCAGGCTCCTTCACGGGGCTTGCGCGCGGGCATGGTAACCAATATCGATGCCACCGTCCAAGCCATCAGGCAGGCGGTCAATGATGCCGAGCTGATGGCAGATACCAAAATTACCCACGTTACCACAGGTATCGCAGGCAACCACATCCGCAGCCTCAATTCGCAAGGTGTGGTTAAAATCAAAGACGGGGAAGTAACGCAGGCAGACATCGACCGCGCTATTGAAACGGCAAAGGCAATCAATATCCCACCCGATCAAAAAATTCTCGATGCCGTGGTTCAAGACTACATTATCGACACCCAACTTGGCGTGAGGGAGCCCATCGGTATGAGCGGTGTGCGTCTGGATACGCGGGTGCACATCATTACCGGTGCAAGTACGGCAGTGCAGAATGTCCAAAAATGTATCGAGCGGTGCGGCTTGAAAAGCGATCAAATCATGCTTCAGCCGTTGGCAAGCGGGCAGGCGGTGCTGACTGAAGATGAAAAAGACCTCGGCGTATGCGTCATCGACATTGGTGGCGGAACGACCGATATTGCCGTTTATATGAACGGCGCCATCCGCCATACGTCCGTCATTCCGGCCGGTGGTAATCTGATTACCAAAGATTTGTCCAAATCGTTGAGAACACCTCTCGATGCCGCCGAGTACATTAAAATCCATTATGGCGTGGCATCATGCGATACGGAAGGCTTGGGTGAGATGATTGAAGTTCCGGGCGTGGGTGACCGGACATCGCGTCAGGTTTCCAGTAAGGTTTTGGCAGCAATCATCAGCGCACGCATTCAGGAGATTTTTGGCGTAGTGCTGGGCGAGCTGCAAAAATCGGGTTTCCCCAAAGAAGTGCTGAATGCGGGTATCGTTCTGACCGGCGGTGTGTCCATGATGACCGGGATTGTGGAATTTGCCGAAAAAATCTTCGATCTGCCTGTACGCACCGGTGCGCCCCAAGAAATGGGCGGTTTGTCCGACCGTGTCCGCACACCGCGCTTTTCTACCGCTATCGGTCTGCTTCATGCAGCACGCAAGCTGGAAGGAAACTTGCCGCAGCCGGAAAACGGTGCAGTGCAAGAGAGGGAAGAGGGCGGCGGTTTGTTGGCAAGATTGAAGCGGTGGATTGAAAACAACCTCTGAACAGGTGGATTGCCGTTTGACAGGTGAGAAGTATTTTGCCAGCAGCAAGATACTTCTTATATAATAAATAATGATTTATTTAAACCGTCCTCTGAACGGGGCGAGCAGGAGTTTTTGAATGGAATTTGTTTACGACGTGGCAGAATCGGCAGTCAGCCCTGCGGTAATTAAAGTAATCGGCTTGGGCGGCGGCGGTTGCAATGCAATCAATAACATGGTTGCCAACAATGTGCGCGGTGTGGAGTTTATCAGTGCCAATACGGATGCACAGTCTTTGGCAAAAAACCATGCGGCGAAGAGAATCCAATTGGGTACGAATCTGACACGCGGTTTGGGTGCGGGTGCCAATCCCGATATCGGTCGCGCGGCCGCCCAAGAGGATAGGGAAGCCATTGAAGAAGCCATTCGCGGTGCAAACATGCTCTTTATTACGACCGGTATGGGCGGCGGTACCGGCACCGGTTCCGCGCCGGTTGTTGCTGAGATTGCCAAGTCTTTGGGCATTCTGACCGTTGCCGTAGTTACCCGTCCGTTTTCTTATGAAGGCAAACGCGTCCATGTCGCACAGGCAGGTCTGGAACAGTTGAAAGAACACGTCGATTCGCTGATCATCATCCCGAACGACAAACTGATGACCGCATTGGGTGAAGACGTAACCATGCGTGAAGCTTTCCGCGCCGCCGACAATGTATTGCGCGATGCGGTTGCCGGCATTTCCGAAGTCGTTACCTGTCCGAGCGAAATCATCAACCTCGACTTTGCCGACGTGAAAACCGTGATGAGCAACCGCGGTATCGCTATGATGGGTTCGGGTTATGCCCAAGGTATCGACCGTGCGCGTATGGCGACCGACCAGGCCATTTCCAGTCCGCTGCTGGACGATGTAACTTTGGATGGTGCGCGCGGTGTGCTGGTCAATATTACGACTGCTCCGGGTTGCCTGAAAATGTCCGAGTTGTCTGAAGTCATGAAAATCGTCAACCAAAGCGCGCATCCCGATTTGGAATGCAAATTCGGTGCTGCTGAAGACGAGACCATGAGCGAAGATGCCATCCGGATTACCATTATCGCTACCGGTCTGAAAGAAAAAGGCGCGGTCGATCCTGCTCCGGCAAGGGAGGTAGAACCGGTTGCCCCGTCCAAACAGGAGCAAAGCCACAATGTCGAAGGTATGATCCGCACCAATCGCGGTATCCGCACCATGAATCTGACAGCAGCGGATTTCGACAATCAGTCCGTACTTGACGACTTTGAAATCCCTGCGATTTTGCGCCGTCAGTACAATTCAGACAAATAATGCTCCGTGTGCCGTAAACCCATTGCCTCCCGAACCGGTTTGTCCGGTTTGGGAGGTATGTTTTTCAAGATGTTGCAATTCCGTACGGTTTGCGGTCGGCGGATTCAGATTTTTCCACTTGATACAGACTTTCAGATATGGACACTTCAAAACAAACACTGTTGGACAGGATTTTCAATCTTCGGGCAAACGGTACAACGGTTCGCACCGAATTGATGGCGGGTTTGACGACTTTTTTGACGATGTGCTACATCGTTATCGTCAACCCGTTGATTTTGGGCGAGACCGGCATGGATATGGGGGCGGTATTCGTCGCCACCTGTATTGCATCCGCCATCGGCTGTTTTGTCATGGGTTTTATCGGCAACTATCCGATTGCGCTTGCCCCGGGTATGGGTTTGAACGCGTATTTTACCTTTGCGGTCGTTAAAGGTATGGGCGTGCCTTGGCAGGTTGCGTTGGGTGCGGTGTTCATCTCCGGTCTGATTTTCATCCTGTTCAGCTTTTTTAAAGTCAGGGAAATGCTGGTCAACGCACTGCCTATGGGTTTGAAAATGTCGATTGCTGCCGGTATAGGTCTGTTCTTGGCACTGATTTCCCTGAAAGGCGCAGGCATTATCGTGGCAAATTCGGCAACCTTGGTCGGTTTGGGCGATATTCATCAGCCCAGCGCACTGTTGGCGTTGTTCGGTTTTGCTATGGTGGTCGTATTGGGGCATTTCCGCGTTCAAGGCGCAATCATCATCACCATTCTGATGATTACCGTCATTGCCAGCCTGATGGGTTTGAACGAGTTTCACGGCATCATCGGCGAAGTACCGGGCATTGCGCCGACCTTTATGCAGATGGATTTTAAAGGCCTGTTTACCGTCAGCATGGTCAGTGTGATTTTCGTCTTCTTCTTGGTCGATCTGTTTGACAGTACCGGAACGCTGGTCGGCATATCCCACCGTGCCGGACTACTGGTGGACGGTAAGCTGCCCCGCCTGAAACGCGCACTGCTTGCAGACTCTACCGCCATTGTGGCGGGTGCGGCTTTGGGTACTTCTTCAACCACGCCTTATGTGGAAAGCGCGGCGGGCGTATCGGCAGGCGGACGGACCGGTCTGACGGCGGTTACCGTCGGCGTATTGATGCTCGCCTGTCTGATGTTCTCCCCATTGGCGAAAAGTGTTCCCGCTTTTGCCACCGCGCCCGCCCTGCTTTACGTCGGCACGCAGATGCTCCGCAGCGCGAGGGACATCGATTGGGACGATATGACGGAAGCCGCGCCCGCGTTCCTGACCATTGTCTTCATGCCGTTTACCTATTCGATTGCAGACGGCATCGCCTTCGGCTTCATCAGCTATGCCGTGGTCAAGCTTTTGTGCCGCCGAACTAAAGACGTGCCGCCTATGGTATGGGTTGTTGCCGTATTGTGGGCATTGAAATTCTGGTATTTGGGTTGATGGTTGGAAGCATCAATCAAATGCCGTCTGAAATTTTCAGACGGCATTTTGTTTGGATTTTGGGCGTACAATAAACTGCCAACGGTATCCACAACAGGTTTCAGGTTTCCTGAATTTCTCTAATAAATAAAACACTTATTCTATCAACCGTTAATGTAACCAAACAATTATCAAGATAAGAGTAGTTTATTAAATACTCATCTTCTTCAAATTGTATATTTTGTAGGGTTAGATGATTATTTTTTAATTCTGCCGTTATTTCATACTTGAAACTATCATCTATTTTTCTAAATCCAATATTTGAAGTTGATTTATCCAGTATGTAATCATTAAAGATTTCATAGGATAATTCCACTTCATAAAATTGATTTTCAAATATTTTGAATGGGCAGTATGATATAAAACAATGTAGTTCATAACCATTTATTTCAATCAATACTGCCTCTTCAATGGTGTTATCTAACTTTTTGATTTTACATTTATATAACATTTTATCTTGCCTTTGGATAAATTGTTTTGTTTTTTGGATTGTTATTCAAAGTTCTCCAAAAGTCTTTTCCTGATTTTGTATGTATCGTGGTAATACTACCATTTTCATTGGTTCCAACAAAAATAAATTTAGATTGACCTTTGGAATCAGTACCCAACGGAAAACATAACGATAAGGACACAAACTATGGCACAATTTTTCGCTGTTCATCCCGACAACCCGCAGGAACGCCTCATCAAGCAGGCGGTTGAAATCGTCAATAAAGGCGGCGTGGTGGTTTATCCGACCGATTCGTGTTACGCCTTGGGTTGCAAACTTGGCGATAAGGCGGCGATGGAACGCATACTCTCCATCCGAAAAATCGATTTGAAACACCACCTGACCTTGATGTGCGCCGATTTGAGCGAGTTGGGCACATACGCCAAAATCGACAACGTACAGTTTCGTCAGCTTAAAGCCGCCACACCCGGACCTTATACTTTTATTTTACAGGCGACGAAGGAAGTGCCGGCGCGCACGCTGCACCCGAAACGCAAAACCATCGGGCTGCGTATTCCCGATAATGCCATTGCACAAGCCCTGCTGGGGGAATTGGGCGAACCGCTTTTAAGCTGCACCCTGATGCTGCCCGAAGACGGCGAACCGCTGACCGACCCTTATGAAATCCGCGACCGGCTGGAACACGCCGTCGATTTGGTGATTGACGGCGGCTGGTGCGGAACCGATCCGACTACCGTCATCGACATGACCGACGGTACGGAATTGGTGCGCCAAGGTTGCGGCGATACGGCGGTGTTCGGTTTGTAGGGAAACCGATGCCGTCTGAAGCATCAGCCGTCCAAACGTATCGGGTGTTTGGCCGTTTACGGAAGTTCGAAATGCCGCCGCACATTTTGTTTCAGGCGGATTGTCTGTTCGGAACATCAAACAAAATGCCGTCTGAAAGCCCTTCAGACGGCATTGCCTTGTTCATCTGCGTTAATGGCGGAAGTGGCGCACGCCGGTTACGACCATGGCGATGCCGTGTTCGTCTGCCGCGTCGAAAACTTCCTGATCGCGCATCGAACCTGCCGGATGGATGATGGCTTTGATGCCCTGCTCGGCAATTACGTCCACGCCGTCGCGGAACGGGAAGAAGGCATCAGAGGCAGCGCATGCGCCGTTGAGGTCGAGATTGGCATCTTGCGCTTTGCGGGCGGCGATGCGGGTGCTGTCCACGCGGCTCATTTGGCCTGCGCCGATGCCGTAGGTTTGACCGCCTTTGCCGAAGACGATGGCGTTGGATTTGACGTATTTGGCAACGTTCCAAACAAACATCAGGTCGTTCCATTCCTGCTCGGTCGGTTGGCGTTTGGAAACGACTTTCAAATCGGCGCGGTTGAGGCGGTGAATATCGGGGGTTTGCACCAACAGTCCGCCGCCGACGCGTTTGAGTTCAAAGAGGTTCGCGCCTGCTTCAAGCGGCACTTCCAATACGCGCACGTTTTTCTTGGCTGCGGCGATTTCGAGGGCTTCGGCGGTAAACTTCGGTGCCATCAGGACTTCCATAAATTGGTTGTCGGTAATTTGTTTGACGGTTTCGCCGTCCACTTCGCGGTTGAAGGCAATGATGCCGCCGAATGCGCTGGTAGTGTCGGTAGCGTAGGCGAGTTTGTAGGCGGTCAATGTATCGGCTGCAACGGCGACGCCGCACGGATTGGCGTGTTTCACGATCACGCAAGCTGGTGCGTCAAAGGATTTGACGGCTTCCCACGCGGCATCGGCATCGGCGATGTTGTTGTAGGACAATTCTTTGCCTTGCAGCTGTTTGTAGGCGGAAAGGCTGCCTGCGGCGGGGTCAATATCGCGGTAGAACGCGGCGCGTTGGTGCGGGTTTTCGCCGTAACGCATGTCTTGCACTTTAATCCAGCTTTGGTTGAACCGGCTTGGGAATTCGCCGATTTGGGGCTGGCCGCTTAAGACGTCGTCTGAAAGCGAGGTTAGGTAGTTGGAAATCATGCCGTCGTATTGGGCGGTATGGCTGAACGCCTTGCGTGAAAGGTTGAAACGGGTTTTGTCGCTCAACGCGCCGCCGTTGGCTTCCATTTCGGCGGCGATGGCGGGGAAGTCGGCGGTGTCGGTAACGATGGCGACGTGTTTCCAGTTTTTCGCGGCGGAACGCACCATAGTCGGGCCGCCGATGTCGATGTTTTCAATCGCGTCTTCCAGTGTGCAGCCGGGCTTGGCGATGGTGGCGGCGAAGGGGTAAAGGTTGACGCACACAAGGTCGATGTTGCCGATGCCGTGTTCTTCCATCTTAGCGACGTGTTCGTCCAAATCGCGACGACCGAGAATACCGCCGTGGATTTTCGGATGCAGGGTTTTCACGCGGCCGTCGAGCATTTCGGGAAAACCGGTATAGTCGGCAACTTCAATCACGGGAACGCCCGCATCGGCAAGCAGTTTCGCCGTGCCGCCGGTGGAGAGGATTTCGACACCGAGCTTGTGCAGGGTTTGGGCAAATTCGACCGCGCCTGCCTTGTCGGACAGGCTGATCAGGGCGCGTTTGATGACGGACATTGGGGCTTCCTTTTCTGACAGTTGGATGGGGAAAGGGGAACTTTTTCGGGGCAGTATTATCCGCTATTTTCAGTTTTTTGGCAGTAGGTTTTTGCAGATATTGTTGACAATTTATAGTGGATTAACAAAAACCAGTACGGCGTTGCCTCGCCTTGCCCTGATTTTTGTTAACCCACTATACAAAGAAATGCCGTCTGAAAACCTTTCAGACGGCATTTGTCGGCATTCATTTGAAGCCCATTTTTCCCGATGTTCCCAATGCCCCCGCCATGCCGATGCACAAAGGCAGCAGCAGGGACAGCGGCGCGTAGGTCAGTTCTAATACGAACACAATGGCGGTCAGCGGCATTTTGAGCGATACGCCGAGAAACACCGCCGCTCCGACGACTGCCGCGCTTTCAGACGGCATTTCGGGGAAGACGCTGTTCCACGCGGCGGCGGCAGCAAAAGAAATGGTGCTGCCGAGCATCATCGACGGCGTAATCAGTCCGCCGTATGCACCGGCGGCAAGTGCCATCAAAACAACCAGCCATTTGACGGCGGTCAGCTCAAGGCTGTGTTGCCAGTCGGTCAAACCGCCAAAGGTCAGTTGGTTGCCTGCTTTGCCGTTGCCCAAAATTTCGGGAAACCAAACGGAAATCACGCCGATGAGTGCAAACATACAGACTGCCAAGGGAATGATTTTGGCATTGTCGCGTTTAATGAAGGGGAACTTTTGGGCGGTACGCTGGAAAAAGACGGCGGCTGCGCCCAATATCGAGCCGATGACGGCGGAAAACCAAAGAAATGAAGTGTTTACGGCAAGGTTGGTGGGATGATATTGCTGCACGTCGCCCAAGCCGATGCGTGCGACGGCGGTGGCGATGACGGAAGTCAGCAATGCGGCGACGACGGCTTGCTGCGTCCACACACCCAACATCGCTTCGAGGATAAACAGCGTGGAGGCGAGCGGCACGTTATACACCGCCGCCAAGCCCGCGCCCGAGGCGCACGCAATCAGCAGCCGCATTTCGCCTTCGTCCAACCCCAAGCGTTTGCCGCCTGCGGAAGCAAACGCGGCAGTCATTTCGCGCGGCGCGACTTCCCGTCCGAGCGGCGAACCGAGTCCGACCGTTATGATTTGCAGCAGAACATGGAAAACCGTCGTCAGAAACGGCAGCCCCTGCAACGGCTGTTTCAAGGCGGCTTTGATTTCGATTTGCGGCTTGCCGAAACGTTTGAGCAGCCACCAGCCGACTCCTGCGACCGCGCCGCACAGCGTCAGCACGGCAACGCGCCGCATACCGGAAGCCTGTGCCACGCCTTCGCGGAACGAAGTGTACACGCCGTCCGCGCCATAACCGTAGGCGGTATGCTGTATGAAGTGCATCAGTTCCGTCAGCACAATGCCGACCAGACCGCCGATAACGCCCGCTGCTGCCAGGGCAAACCAAAGTTTTCTGCGTCCCACTGTCGTTCCTGCCGTTCAAATGCCGTCTGAAAACCTTTCAGACGGCATCCGTTTCCTATCCGCCTACCTGAACAGGCCGCGTACACGCTCCAAACCGCCGAAGTTGATACAGGCATCGGCGGCTGCCTGCGCTTTCGGTTTGGCACGGTAAGCCACGCCCACGCCCGCTTCTTTGAGCATCGGAATATCGTTCGCACCGTCGCCCATCGCTAACACCTGATGCGGCTGCAATCCGAGGCGGCTGCGGTATTCGCGCAATAAATCCGCCTTTGCCTGCGCGTCGATGATTCTGCCTTTCAGACGGCCGGTCAGCCTGCCGTTTTCAATTTCCAAAACATTGGCGTGCTGGTATTCGAAGCCGAGGCGTTGTTGCAGCCTTTCGGTAAAAAACGTGAAGCCGCCCGACACCAGTAGGAATTTCACATCGTGCCTTTTGCATTCGTCCAACAAAAATTCCGCACCGGGCGAGAGCTTCAAAACGTTTTCATAAACATCCGCCAAAACCCGTTCGTCCAATCCCGCCAACAGCGCAACGCGGCTGCGTAAAGACTGTTCGAAATCGAGTTCGCCGCGCATCGAACGCCCGGTAATTTCCGCTACTTTGTCTTTTAAACCCACGCCTGCTGCAATTTCATCGACGCATTCGATGGTAATCAGCGTCGAATCCATATCGCTGACAATCAAACCGAGTTCGTCGAAATCCATATCCGGCAACACGGCGTGGTCGATTTGACGGCTGCCAAGCAACGCCGCGTCTTTTTCGCTTAAAGAAAACCCTTCTTCAACGATAAAACGCATACGCTTTTCATCGGCGCAATCAGATTCGGGCAGGCGTGAGGGGAAGTCGGAAGGCAGGGCTGCGACGGAGGGAAATTGGAGGACGAGGGCTTGCGGCATAACGGCGGCTCAAAAAATGCGGATTATATAGTGAAACGGCAAAGAATGTTACGGCGGGCGGGACTGCAATCGGAAAATGACTTCAAACGCAAACGGCAGTATGTGTCGGACAACACGGGGAAATGCCGCAACTATTGCCAGCCTGATGAAAATTCGTTATAAGGGGATTATCTAAAATATATTAACATTTGAAGTGAATCGGCTTTAAACCGGTACGGCGTTGCTCCGCCCTACCCTGATTTAAATTTAACCCACGATACATATAAACAACCTGAAAAAGGATTCAGAGATGAAAATCGGTATCCCACGCGAGTCATTATCCGGCGAAACCCGCGTCGCCTGCACGCCCGCCACCGTCGCCCTGCTGGGCAAACTGGGCTTTGAAACCGTTGTCGAAAGCGGCGCAGGTTTGGCGGCAAGTTTGGACGATGCCGCTTACCAAACAGCAGGCGCGACCGTTGCCGACAAAGCCACGGTTTGGGCCTGCCCTTTGATTTATAAGGTCAACGCGCCGTCCGAAGGCGAGCTGCCGCTGCTCAAAGAAGGGCAAACTATCGTCAGCTTCCTGTGGCCGCGCCAAAACGAGGCTTTGGTCGAAGCCTTGCGCGCCAAGAAAGTGAACGCGCTGGCGATGGACATGGTGCCCCGCATTTCGCGCGCGCAGGCTTTGGACGCTTTGTCTTCGATGGCAAACATCAGCGGCTACCGCGCCGTGATTGAAGCCGCCAACGCCTTCGGCCGTTTCTTCACCGGTCAAATTACTGCCGCAGGCAAAGTGCCGCCCGCGCAGGTGTTGGTAATCGGTGCCGGTGTGGCGGGTTTGGCGGCGATCGGTACGGCAAACTCGCTCGGCGCAGTGGTGCGCGCATTCGATACCCGCTTGGAAGTGGCGGAACAAATCGAATCGATGGGCGGCAAGTTTCTGAAACTCGACTTCCCGCAAGAATCGGGCGGCAGCGGCGACGGCTATGCCAAAGTGATGAGCGACGAATTTATCGCCGCCGAGATGAAGCTCTTTGCCGAGCAAGCGAAAGAAGTGGACATCATCATCACCACCGCCGCCATTCCGGGCAAACCCGCACCCAAGCTGATTACCAAAGAAATGGTGGAAAGCATGAAATCCGGCTCCGTCATCGTCGATTTGGCGGCGGCGACGGGCGGCAACTGCGAACTCACCCGCCCGGGCGAATTGTCCGTAACCGGCAACGGCGTGAAAATCATCGGCTACACCGACATGGCAAACCGCCTTGCCGGACAGTCTTCCCAGCTTTACGCCACCAACTTGGTCAACCTGACCAAGCTGTTAAGCCCGAACAAAGACGGCGAAATCACGCTGGACTTCGAAGACGTGATTATCCGCAACATGACCGTTACCCGCGACGGCGAAATCACCTTCCCGCCTCCGCCGATTCAGGTTTCCGCCCAGCCGCAGCAAACGCCGTCTGAAAAAGCCGCGCCTGCCGCCAAGCCCGAGCCGAAACCCGTTCCCCTGTGGAAGAAACTCGCGCCCGCCGTCATCGCCGCCGTATTGGTGCTTTGGGTCGGCGCGGTCGCACCCGCAGCATTCCTGAACCACTTTATCGTCTTCGTCCTCGCCTGCGTCATCGGCTACTATGTCGTTTGGAACGTCAGCCACTCGCTGCACACACCGCTGATGTCGGTAACCAACGCCATCTCCGGCATCATCGTCGTCGGCGCGCTGCTGCAAATCAGCCAAGGCAACGGTTTCGTGACCCTGCTTGCCTTCATCGCCATCCTAATTGCCAGCATCAATATCTTCGGCGGCTTCTTTGTAACGCGCCGCATGTTGAATATGTTTAGGAAAGGATAAAGCATGACTTTTGCCTATTGGTGCATCCTGATTGCCTGCTTATTGCCGCTTTTTTGTGCAGCGTATGCCAAAAAAGCGGGCGGATTCCAGTTTAAAGACAACCACAATCCGCGCGATTTTCTGGCACATACGCAAGGCACAGCCGCCCGTGCCCACGCCGCGCAGCAAAACGGTTTTGAAGTCTTTGCACCGTTTGCCGCCGCCGTTTTGACGGCACACGCAACCGGCAATGCGGCGCAATCGACCATCAACACGCTTGCGGGCCTGTTCATCCTGTTCCGCCTCGCCTTTATCTGGTGCTATATCGCAGACAAAGCAGCATTGCGCTCGCTGATGTGGGCGGGCGGATTTGTCTGCACCGTCGGGCTGTTTGTCGTGGCTGCTTGAAACAGATGCCGTCTGAAAACACGAACGTCAATTTTTCAGACGGCATTGAAAACAAATCATCGAAAATCGGAGAATTTCTATGTCTTCAGGACTCGTAACAGCGGCGTATATCGTTGCCGCAATTTTATTCATCTTCTCACTGGCGGGGCTGTCCAAGCAGGAAACCGCCAAGCAGGGCTGTTATTCCGGTATCGCCGGTATGGCGGTCGCCCTCTTCGTAACGGTCTTTTCCGACAATACCCACGGATTAGGCTGGATCATCATCGCCATGCTCATCGGCGCGGCAATCGGCATCTACAAAGCCAAAAAAGTAGAAATGACCGAAATGCCCGAACTGATTGCGCTCTTGCACAGCTTCGTCGGCTTGGCGGCGGTTTTGGTCGGCTTCAACAGCTATATCGAGCCGGACAACGTTTCGCCTGATATGCACACCATCCACCTGGTCGAAGTCTATTTGGGCATTTTCATCGGCGCGGTAACCTTTACCGGCTCGCTGGTCGCATTCGGCAAACTCAACGGCAAAATCAGCAGCAGCCCACTGCAACTGCCCGCCAAACACAAGCTCAACGCACTGGCACTTGGCGTATCGTTTGTGTTGCTGCTCGTATTTGTCGGCATTGACGGCAGCGGCTTCATCCTGCTGATTATGACCCTGATTGCCCTCGCATTCGGCTGGCACTTGGTTGCCTCCATCGGCGGCGCGGATATGCCCGTGGTCGTGTCCATGCTCAACTCCTACTCCGGCTGGGCGGCCGCAGCGGCAGGCTTCATGCTCTCCAACGACCTGCTCATCGTTACCGGCGCACTGGTCGGCTCAAGCGGCGCGATTCTGTCCTACATTATGTGCAAAGCCATGAATCGATCGTTTGTTTCCGTGATTGCCGGCGGTTTCGGCAGCGACAGCGGCACATCATCTTCCGGCAGCCAAGAGATAGGGGAATACCGCGAAGTCAAAGCCGCCGATGTTGCCGAAATGCTGAAAGGCGCAAACAGCGTCATTATCACCCCGGGCTACGGTATGGCAGTCGCACAAGCGCAATACCCCGTTGCCGAAATCACCGAGCTTTTGCGTAAAAATGGCACCGAAGTACGCTTCGGCATCCACCCCGTCGCCGGCCGCCTGCCCGGTCATATGAACGTACTGCTCGCCGAAGCCAAAGTCCCCTACGACATCGTTTTGGAAATGGACGAAATCAACGACGACTTCCCCGAAACCGATGTGGTCTTGGTGATTGGTGCGAACGATACCGTCAATCCTGCCGCCCAAACCGACCCGAACAGCCCGATTGCGGGTATGCCCGTGTTGGAAGTGTGGAAGGCAAAAGAAGTCGTCGTCTTCAAACGCTCGATGAATACCGGCTACGCAGGTGTACAAAACCCACTGTTCTTCAACGAAAACAGCGTGATGTGTTTCGGAGATGCGAAGAAAACCGTAGATGACATTCTGTCCGAACTGAAAAAATAATCCGCATGGCGCAATGCCGTCTGAAACCCGGGAACACGGGTTTCAGACGGCATTTTGCGCTATTTTGCGAAGGTAGGAATGGTGGTGGAGAGATTCCTGTTTTTTAATAGGCTGTATTTTAATATATTGTTGATAGGCGTATTTGGTTTCAATGTATTCAACAGGATAGGTTTCTTCCTAACCGAAAAAATAATTGTTTTTTCCCTTGTAAATAATTGAAATCAACAGATTACTAAAACACAACCTTTTAATAACACTGTAACTTTGAAATTCGTTATTCCCGCAAAAACAGAAAGTCAAAAACAGAAACCTGAAATCTCGTCATTCCCGCGTAGGCGGTAAGGACGGTTTAAAAGTTATCCAAAATCTCAAAAAAACTGAAACCGAACAAATCGGATTCCCACTTTCGTGGGAATGACGGGATTTTAGGATGAAGATGGCGGGAGCCGGCGGGCCGAAGCCCGCCCTGCGCAACTGTTTTTGCGGGAATAACGATATGGGTATTTTCTGTTTTCATCCGCGATAAATGCCGTCTGAAGCCTGTTTGGCGTTTCAGACGGCATCGGGCTTTTTGTGCATTTGCCACAAAACGGATTGGTATAGTGGATTAAATTTAAACCAGTACGGCGTTACCTCGCCTTAGCTCAAAGAGAACGATTCTCTAAAGGTGCTGAAGCACCAAGTGAATCGGTTCCGTACTATCTGTACTGTCTGCGGCTTCGTCGCCTTGTCCTGATTTTTGTTAATCCACTATATTTGCTTGCGGCAAGATGAAAACGGTGCGGGATGTTTTGGGAAACCAATGCCGTCTGAAGGGCTTTCAGACGGCATTTGTTGCGCCGTGCCGTTTAACGCGCCAGCGGTTCGGTGCGTTTGATCAGCCACGCTTTTGCCGCGCCTTCGGTCAGCGGCTCGAGGCGGCGGCGGACTTCGGCGTGGTAGCGGTTGACCCAGTCGACTTCGCCGTCGGTCATCAGGGCGGTGTCCATCAGGCGGGTGTCGATGGGGCAGAGGGTCAGGGTTTCGAAGTAGAGGAAGCTGCCGAACTCGGTTTCCTGGGGGTTGGCGACGGCTTGGTTGGCGGCGAGGTTTTCAATGCGGATGCCCCATTTTCCCGGGCGGTAGAGTCCGGGTTCGATGGACGTTACCATCCCTTTTTTCATCGCGGTTTCGGGCGTGGCGGGGGCGGCGAAGGC
This sequence comes from Neisseria benedictiae, assembly GCF_958267435.1. Taxonomy (NCBI): domain Bacteria; kingdom Pseudomonadati; phylum Pseudomonadota; class Betaproteobacteria; order Neisseriales; family Neisseriaceae; genus Neisseria; species Neisseria benedictiae. The sequence goes on along the minus strand of NZ_CATQFV010000049.1, from coordinate 16,271 downwards.
GATGCGTTGCGGGCCTTCGTGGACGTTGAGGAAATAGCCTACACCGTGGCCGGTGCCGTGACCGTAGTCGCATTGCGCCTGCCACAGGGGTTTGCGACAAATCGCGTCGATCAGCGGTGAGGGGATGTTTTCTGGGAACACGGCTTCGGCAAGTGCGATATGAGCTTTGAGGACGAGCGTGTTGTCGCGTTTTTGTTCGGTACTCGGCGTGCCGACGGGGACGACGCGGGTAATGTCGGTTGTGCCGCCTTTGTATTGCGCACCGGAGTCGATGAGCAGCAGCCCGTTGCCGCTGATGGTGCTATGGCTTTCGGGTGTCGCGCTGTAATGCGGCAGGGCGCCGTTGGCGTTGAAGCCTGCGATGGTGTCGAAACTCAATGAAATGAAGCCCGGTCGCGCGCTGCGGTGGCGGTAGAGCATGGTGTCCACGTCGATTTCGGTCAGACTGCCACCGTTGTCGATGATGTCTTCAAACTCGGCGAAGAAACCGCACAACGCCGCGCCGTCTTGTTCCATCGCTTCGCGGATGTGGGCGATGTCGGCTTCGGATTTGCAGGATTTGAACAGCGTGGACGGGTTGGTGCTTTCAATCAGGCGCACGCTTTCGGGCAGGCGCACGAGCGTGCTGACGGCGGTTTTGTTCGGCTCAATGAGCAGCGCGCCGCCGATTTGCGCGAGTTTGTCGGCAACTTGGGCATAAGGTTCGACCGTGATGCCTGCGGTTTGCAGCGCGGCGGCGGCTTCGGCGTTCAGACGGCATTGTTCGGTAAACAGGACGGCATTGTCTTTGCCAATCAGCAGGAAGGACACGAAAACAGGGTTGAAAGGCACATCGCTGCCGCGCAGGTTGGTCAGCCAGGCGATGTCGTCAAGCGAGGAAACCAAGTGGTAATCCGCACCTTTTTCCGCCATAACTGCGCGCACGCGGGCGAGTTTCTCGGCGGCGGTTTCGGAGACGTAGGCGGGGTCGTGGATGAACACAGTTTCGGCGGGGATAGCGGGACGGCTTGTCCACACTTGGTCAAGCAGGTTGTCGGGGTGTTCGATGCGGATGTTTTTGGCGGTCAGGGATTGCGCCAAAGTGCGTTTGCTGGTGAGCGACACCATATCGGAAGGGATGCCGACGGCGGCGTTTTCGGGCAGGTTTGCCGCGAGCCATTCGTTGTACGGCGGCACTTGACCGCTTTTTTGCAGCTCAATGCCGCTGCCCGCAAGCTGTTTGGCGGCTTGTTCCCAATAGCGGCTGTCCACCCATACGCCCGCTTCATCGGCGGTAACGACGAATGTGCCGACCGAGCCGGTAAAGCCCGACAATTCGCGCCGCGCCTGCCAATGCTCGGGCAGGTATTCGGACAGGTGGGGGTCGGCGGAAGGGATGACGAGTGCGTCCAAGCCTTGCGCCTTCATGGCTTCACACAATGCGGACAAGTAATTCGATACGGTATTCATGAACGGATTCTCCAGAGAAAGTGTAAGGTTTCAGACGGCATGGCGGCGTACCGGCTGGGGAAACGTAACCATCTTATCAAATCGTTTGCCGACTGCAAAACGCGTTTGGGAATTTGAAAGTATATTTTGTACGGTAAAAAGCGATGCAAGGCTATTTGTTGTAAACTTTCAGGCATAAAATGCCATATTGCATGTTTTTCTGAAAATAATTGGGAAAAATCAGGAATATTAGGGTGTAAAGTTTCAATAAGCCGGTTTGGCGTGTATTTAGATTACGTTAAAATACGCATTTTTATATCAGCAATACGGAAAAATCATGTCCGAACAACATATTTCGACTTGGAAAAGTAAAATCAATGCATTGGGTCCGGGTATTATGATGGCATCGGCGGCAGTCGGCGGTTCGCACCTGATTGCCTCCACACAGGCAGGTGCGCTTTACGGCTGGCAGCTCGCGTTGATTATCGTCCTAACCAACCTCTTCAAATACCCGTTTTTCCGCTTCAGCGCGCATTACACGCTGGATACGGGTAAAAGCCTGATTGAAGGTTATGCGGAGAAAAGCCGCATCTACCTGTGGGTCTTTTTGATTTTGTGTATTGCTGCCGCGACGATTAACGCGGGTGCGGTTGCCATTGTAACTGCCGCCATCGTTAAAATGGCGATTCCCTCGCTGACACTGGGTATCGGCGCAATCTCCGCGCTGATTATGGCTTCCTGCCTGATTATCCTGGCGAGCGGACGCTACAAGGCTTTGGACAATGTTTCCAAAATCATCATCGTCAGCCTGACGGTTGCCACGGTTGCCGCCGCCGGTATCGCCATGTCGCGCGGTATGCAGATGAAACCCGATTTTATCGAGCCGACACCGTGGACGCTGGCCGGTTTGGGCTTCCTGATCGCGCTGATGGGCTGGATGCCTGCGCCGATTGAAATTTCCGCCATCAATTCTTTGTGGGTTACGGAGAAACAGCGCCTCCAACCTTCCTCTTATCATGACGGGATTTTTGATTTCAACGTCGGTTACATCACCAGTGCCGTGCTTGCCGTCGTCTTCCTTGCCCTGGGTGCGTACGTGCAATACGGCAACGGTGAAGAAGTGCAGATGGCCGGCGGCAAATATATCGGACAACTGATCAATATGTATGCGGTAACCATCGGCGACTGGTCGCGTCCGCTGGTGGCGTTTATCGCTTTTGCCTGCATGTACGGTACGACGATTACCGTTGTTGACGGTTATGCACGCGCCATTGCGGAACCTGTGCGCCTGCTGCGCGGCAGTGAGAAAACCGGCAACGCCGAACTCTTTGCCTGGAATATTTGGGTGGCGGGCAGCGGTTTGGCGGTGATTTTCTGGTTTGACGGCGTAATGGCGAATCTGCTCAAATTTGCCATGATTGCCGCCTTTGTGTCCGCCCCTGTGTTCGCATGGCTCAACTACCGTCTGGTCAAAGGAGACAAACGGCACAAGCTTACCGCCGGTATGAATTTCCTTGCCATTGTCGGCTTGCTCTACCTGACCGGATTTGCCGTTTTGTTCCTGTTGAACCTTAGCGGACTTTTGGCATAGGTTTCAAAATCTGAATGCCGTCTGTAATATTTTCAGACGGCATTGCCCTTTCCTAGAAAAAAACACCGACATCGCGTAAAATATGCGCAAATTTTGTGATTCAATCAGGTCGTCTGAAACAGACTGCGCCTGATTTATTTTTTCGGAAAACCCTATGAGCGAACAAAACCATCCGCAAACCGAGCCGCAGTTGGACGAAAACCAAATCATCGCCCTGCGCCGTGAAAAACTGCACAACATCCGCCAACAGCGCAACGCCTACCCTAACGATTTCAAACGCGACAGCTTTGCCGCCGATTTGCACGCCCAATACGGCGAAATCGGCAAAGAAGAACTCGACCCGCAAGGCATTCCCGTCAAAATTGCCGGCCGCATGATGCTCAAACGTCAAATGGGCAAAGCCAGCTTCGCCACCATTCAAGACGTTACCGGTCAAATCCAGCTTTATCTGAACAACAAAGGCGTGAGTCAGGAAGTTTTGGACGATTTCAACCATTGGGACTTGGGCGATATCGTCGGCGCGGAAGGTACTTTGTTCAAAACCAACCACGGCGAATTGACCGTGCGCGTGTCCGACATCCGCCTGCTGTCCAAATCCCTGCGCCCGCTGCCCGACAAACACAAAGGCTTGAGCGATCAGGAAACCAAATACCGCCAACGCTACGTTGATTTGATTGCCAACGAAGAATCGCGCAATACCTTTATCAAACGCAGCCAAATCATCCAGTCCGTGCGTAATTTTATGGTGGGCGAGCATTATCTCGAAGTCGAAACCCCGATGATGCACCCGATTCCCGGCGGCGCGACGGCGAAACCCTTCGTTACCCATCACAATGCTTTGGACATCCCGCTCTACCTGCGTATCGCGCCCGAGCTGTATCTGAAACGCCTGGTGGTCGGCGGTTTGGAACGCGTGTTCGAGATCAACCGCAGCTTCCGCAACGAAGGTATGTCCGTGCGCCACAACCCCGAATTTACGATGATTGAATTTTACGAAGCCTTCTCCGATTACGAACGTATGATGCAGATGGCGGAAGACATCATCCGCAACGCATCGCGCACGATAAACGGTACGGCAAACATCACTTACAACGGCAAAGAAGTCGATTTGGAAAGCCCGTTCGAGCGTCTGACCATCCTCGAAGCCATCAAAAAATACAATCCGCACTACACCGACGAGCAGTTGAACGATGCGGAATGGCTGAAAAAAGAAATCGTCAAACACGGCGAAAGCCTGCCGCCGTCTCCCGGCATCGGCAGCCTGCAACTCTCCCTGTTTGAAGGTTGTGCCGAGGGCAAATTGTGGAACCCGACCTTTATCGTCGATTACCCGGTTGAGGTTTCCCCGTTGGCACGCGCTTCCGATACCAAACAAGGTCTGACCGAACGTTTCGAATTGTTCGTTGTCGGCCGCGAGCTGGCAAACGGCTATTCCGAGTTGAACGATCCGGAAGACCAAGCCGAACGCTTCAAAGCGCAAGTGGCGCAAAAAGACGCGGGCGACGACGAAGCGATGCACTACGATGCCGACTACATCCGCGCGATGGAATTCGGTTTGCCGCCGACCGGCGGTTGCGGTATCGGCATCGACCGCCTGGTGATGCTGCTGACCGATTCGCAAACCATCCGCGACGTGATTCTGTTTCCGCAGATGCGTCCCGAGTAATCATAAAAACAGTTGAAATAGAAATGCCGTCTGAACCCGATTGGATTCAGACGGCATTTTGTATGGCAGGATTTATTCGCTTTCCAACTGACCGACCCATTCGGACAAGGCCGACAGGCGTTGTTCGGATTTCGCCACGAACGGGTTTTCGGTATCCCACGCGTAGCCTGCCAAAATCGAAGAAAGCATACGGCTGATTTCCGGGCTGCGGTCGGGCGCGTACACGACGTTTTGGAAGCGGAAATCGTACCAGCCGTCCACATAGGTGCGGAATGTGTCCACGCCGATCATCAAGGGTTCGGCAAACTCAGTATCCCAATCCGCCGTGCCGCCTTCAAGCTGCTTCGCCAATAAATCGGCAGCCAGTTTGGCGGAGTGCAGCGCGATGGTTACGCCCGACGAGAACACGGGATCGAGGAACTCGGCAGCATTGCCCAACAGCGCGAAATGCCTGCCGTGCAGCGATTTGACGTTGGCGGAATAGCCTTGGATGGAGCGGAACGGAAAATCGTTTTCCCAAACGGCTTTATCCAGAATTTCATTCAGCATCGGGCATTCGTAAACAAATTTTTTCAACACCGTTTCCGATTCGCCGACAAGTTTGTCGGGCGTGCCGACCACGCCGACGGAACAGCGGTTGTCGCCGAAGGGAATCAGCCAAATCCACACGTCGCGGTGTTGCGGATGGGTGGTAATCAGGATTTTGTTGCGGTCGAATTTCGGGTTGGTGATGTTGTCGTCGATGTGCGTGAAATGCGCTTGGCGCGGCGGCAGGTGCGAGGGCGTTTCCAAATCCAGCAGGCGCGGCAGCACGCGTCCGTAACCGCTTGCGTCCAAGACGAATTTCGCGGTCAGTTCATAGCTCTCGCCGGTGTCGGTTTCGATGTTCAAGCGGGCAAAATCGCCGCTGTTGTCGAACGCGGTTACGCCGTGCCCGAAACGTACTTCAACGCCTTGTTTGGCGGCTTCGTTAATTAGGATTTTGTCGAACACGGCGCGGCGCACTTGATAAGTCGTGCCGGGGCCGTCTGAAAATTTATCGGTAAAATCAAATTCGGTATAACGGCTGCCCCACGAAAACGCCGCGCCGTTTTTCAACTGAAAGCCGGGCTCGGCGCGCACGGCATCGGTAAATCCGGCTTCTTCCAGCATTTCCATACAGTGCGGCAGCAGGCTTTCGCCGATGACGAAGCGCGGAAAGTGCTGTTTTTCCAACACGCAGACTTGATAACCTTTTTTGCGGAGCAGGGCGGATGCGACCGAGCCTGCCGGACCTGCGCCGATTACGGCGACATCGAATTGGGTGGACATTGGGAAATCCTGATGGTTTGAGTGGAAAAGGAAATGATATTGTACAGACAGCAAATGCCGTCTGAAACTGTTTGCGGAAGAAATTTATCCGGTATGGGCGGTTGCGCCCAATGCGTCAGTCCGGTTTGAAAAATGCCGTCTGAAACGGGAATGTTCAGACGGCATTTGATTTTCAGGACTATTTTACGCCGTAACGCGGTTGGAGCAGGGCGCACGTCCGGTGTTCCCGGCGGCTTCGGCGGCTGCGTCCGGCAATTTTTCCGCAGGCCGCGCCCGCATCGTTTGCCGCATTTTCCGGCCGGGTGTTTTTTTCGCGTTGCGCTTTGGCGGATTCGTAGCGGTTGCGTTGTCTCGGTTCGCTTGTTTCGGTTTTTTCCGGTTTTGAGCCTTCCTGTTCCCACCATCGGGGCTCAAAGCCTTCGATGCGTTCGATGAGCAGCTTGTTGCCGGTCAGTTCTTTAATGGCTTCAAACATTTTCTGTTCGGATTCGTCCATCAGGGAAATCGCCACGCCGTCCGCGCCCGCGCGCCCCGTGCGCCCGATGCGGTGGACGTAGTCTTCGGGCTGGGCGGGCATTTCGTAATTGATGACGAAGGGCAGTTCGGCAATGTCCAGCCCCCGCGCGGCGATGTCGGTGGCGACGAGGACGCGCAGGCTGCCGTCTTTGAAGGCGTTGAGCGTTTCGAGCCGGCTTTGTTGGGAACGGTCGCCGTGTATCGCCTGTGCGGACAGGTTGCGGCGCACCAGTTCGCGCGTTACGCGGTCGACGCTTTGTTTGGTTTTGCAAAAGACGATAACCTGGTTCATATGCAGATCGACAATCAGCCGTTCGAGCAGGTTGCGCTTTTGGAAGGTATCGACGGCGATGATGTGCTGCTCGACGTTGGCGTTGGTGGTGTTTTGCGCGGCGACTTCGACGGTTTCGGGCGCGTTCATGAAGTCTTGCGCCAGTTTGCGTATCGGGGCGGAGAAGGTGGCGGAAAAGAGCAGGGTTTGGCGTTGGCGGGGCAGCATCTGCATGATTTTGCGGATGTCGTCGATAAAACCCATATCCAGCATACGGTCGGCTTCGTCCAAAACGACGATTTCGACTTTGTTCAAATGGATGTTTTTCTGTTTCACGTGGTCGAGCAGCCGTCCGACGGTGGCGACGACGATTTCGCAGCCGGCGCGCAAATCGGCGGTCTGTTTGTCCATATTCATACCGCCGAACAAGACGGTATGCCGCAGCGGCAGATTTTTAATGTAGCCCTGCACGTTTTGGTCGATTTGGTCGGCAAGTTCGCGCGTGGGGGTGAGGACGAGCATACGCACGGGGTGCATCGCGGGCGAGGTGCTGGCGGTGGCGTAACGTTTGAGGCGTTCGAGCGAGGGCAGCATAAAGGCGGCGGTTTTGCCCGTGCCGGTTTGGGCGGCGGCAAGCAGGTCGTGTCCGGCCAGCGCCTTCGGAATGGCTGCGGCCTGAATGGGGGTCGGGGTTTCATAGCCTTGAAGCGCGAGTGCGGAAACCAGTTCCGTACCCAGGCCTAAAGAGGAAAATGGGTTGCTCATAATTGTAGTCTTTCTTTCAGACCTTATGCCGTCTGAAGCGGGAAACTGATAGGATGGGGAAAGTATAGTGGATTAACAAAAATCAGGACAAGGCGACGAAGCCGCAGACAGTACAAATAGTACGGAACCGATTCTCTAAGGTACTTCAGCACCTTAGAGAATCGTTCTCTTTGAGCTAAGGCGAGGCAACGCCGTACTGGTTTTTGTTAATCCACTATAAACTGCCTTCCTGTAAGTGGCGGGGCAGGGAATCTGTGTGCGGATTATGCCATAAAACGGTGTCTGCCCCAATCGCGGATGCAGGCAGAGATTGGAAATTTTGCTTAAAAAATGTACAATGTCGCACTTTTTTGGAACGCGGACCCATTATGCACATCGGCGGCTATTTTATCGACAACCCCATCGCACTTGCGCCGATGGCAGGCATTACCGACAAGCCGTTCCGCCGCCTTTGCCGGGCGTTTGGCGCAGGTTGGGCGGTGTGCGAAATGCTGACCAGCGACCCGACGCTCAGAAATACCAAAAAGACCCTGCACCGCAGCGATTTTGCCGATGAAGGCGGCATCGTTGCCGTGCAGATTGCCGGCAGCGATCCGCAGCAGATGGCTGATGCCGCGCGTTACAACGTCAGCCTCGGGGCGCAGCTTATCGACATCAATATGGGCTGTCCCGCCAAGAAAGTGTGCAACGTCCAAGCCGGCAGCGCGCTGATGCAGAACGAGCCGCTGGTTGCCGCCATTTTGGAGGCGGTGGTCAAAGCGGCGGGTGTACCCGTTACCCTCAAAACCCGTTTGGGCTGGCACGACGACCACAAAAACCTGCCCGTTATCGCCAAAATCGCCGAAGATTGCGGCATCGCCGCCCTTGCCGTCCACGGACGCACGCGTACGCAAATGTACAAAGGCGAAGCGCGTTACGAACTCATCGCCGAAACCAAATGCCGTCTGAACATCCCGGTCTGGGTCAACGGCGACATTACCTCGCCGCAAAAAGCCCAAACCGTCCTCAAACAAACCGCCGCAGACGGCATCATGATAGGGCGCGGCGCGCAAGGCAGGCCGTGGTTCTTCCGCGATTTGAAACATTATGCCGAACACGGTGTTTTGCCGCCTGCCTTGAGTTTGGCAGAATGCACCGCCACTATTTTGAACCACATCCGCGCCATGCACGCGTTTTATGGTGAGACCGCCGGTGTGCGCATCGCACGCAAACACATAGGCTGGTACATCGGCGAAATGCCCGACGGCGAGCAGACGCGCCGCGACATCAACCGATTGGACAGTGCGGCGGCGCAATACGACACACTTGCCGGTTATCTTGAAAGAGTTGCCGAAAAAACCGACGGTTGGGCGTGCGCCTACCGCCAAAATGCCGTCTGAACACCCGATTATCCTTTTGAAAGCGCGATTATGCCCCATACCCTTCCCGATATTTCCCAATGTATCAGACAAAATTTGGAACAATATTTCAAAGATCTGAACGGTACCGAACCTTGCGGCGTGTACGATATGGTCTTGCATCAGGTGGAAAAACCGCTGCTGGTGTGCGTGATGGGGCAATGCGGCGGCAACCAGTCCAAAGCATCCGTGATGCTGGGGCTGAACCGCAATACCCTGCGTAAGAAGCTGATTCAACACGGTTTGTTGTGAATATGGCTGCAAGCGTCCGTATCTTGGGCATCGACCCGGGCAGCCGTGTAACGGGTTTCGGCATCATCGATGTCAGGGGGCGCGATCATTCTTACGTCGCCTCCGGCTGCATCAAAACGCCTGCCGATGCGCCTCTGGCAGACAGGATTGCCGTGATTGTGCGGCATATCGGCGAAGTCGTTGCCGTTTACAAGCCGCAACAGGCGGCGGTGGAACAGGTGTTCGTCAACGTCAATCCGGCATCGACGCTGATGCTGGGGCAGGCTAGGGGCGCGGCATTGGCGGCATTGGTCAGCCATAAGCTGCCCGTTTCGGAATACACCGCCTTGCAGGTCAAACAGGCGGTGGTCGGCAAGGGTAAGGCAGCGAAAGAACAGGTGCAGCATATGGTGGTGCAGATGCTCGGCTTATCGGGAACGCCGCAGGCGGATGCGGCGGATGGTCTTGCCGTCGCGCTGACCCACGCCTTACGCAACCACGGGCTTGCCGCCAAACTCAATCCTTCGGGGATGCAGGTCAAGCGCGGCAGGTTTCAATAGTTTCAGACGGCATTTGTATTTTGCCGCCTGAAAAGAAAATGTGTATCGAGATGAAATTTATATTTTTTGTACTGTATGTTTTGCAGTTTCTGCCGTTTGCGCTGCTGCACAAACTTGCTGATCTGACAGGCTTGCTCGCCTACCTTTTGGTCAAACCCCGCCGCCGTATCGGCGAAATCAATTTGGCAAAATGCTTTCCCGAGTGGGACGGAAAAAAGCGTAAAACCGTGTTGAAACAGCATTTCAAACATATGGCGAAACTGATGTTGGAATACGGTTTATATTGGTACGCGCCCGCCGGGCGTTTGAAATCACTGGTGCGCTACCGCAACAAACATTATTTGGACGACGCTCTGGCGGCAGGGGAAAAAGTCATTATCCTGTACCCGCACTTTACCGCGTTCGAGATGGCGGTGTACGCGCTTAATCAGGATGTACCGCTGATCAGTATGTATTCCCACCAAAAAAACAAGATATTGGACGAACAGATTTTGAAAGGCCGCAACCGCTATCACAACGTCTTCCTCATCGGGCGCACCGAAGGGCTGCGCGCCCTCGTCAAACAGTTCCGCAAAAGCAGCGCGCCGTTTCTGTATCTGCCCGATCAGGATTTCGGACGCAACGATTCGGTTTTTGTGGATTTTTTCGGTATTCAGACGGCAACGATTACCGGATTGAGCCGCATTGCCGCGCTTGCAAATGCAAAAGTGATACCCGCCATCCCTGTCCGCGAGGCGGACAATACGGTTACATTGCAATTCTACCCGGCTTGGAAATCCTTTCCGGGTGAAGACGCGAAAGCCGACGCGCAACGTATGAACCGCTTTATCGAGGAACGCGTGCGCGAACATCCCGAGCAGTATTTTTGGCTGCACAAGCGTTTCAAAACTCGACCGGAAGGCAGCCCCGATTTTTACTGACTACGTAAAATTACAAAACATATCAGGCGTTTCGAGTTGAAATTCCTGATTGTTTTTTTAAATGCGAAATGGCAGATTATATGAACAGATTTCATTTGATAATCGCTGCTATTTAAGTATCTCAAAAACAATATTTTTAAGACTTGGTCGGGAAATTCGAAGCAGGTTTTGGAAGAAATACCGCAAGCCCATGAATATATGCAGACAATCTAGTTAATATATTAAAATTAATTTTCTTTAAAAACATAGCGTTGTAAATAAATATTTAATATATGCCTTTCATATTAACTTTGATATTTGACATTTTATGCTTAAATTTAAATATAAATCAAAATTAAATTTATATTTATTAAAATATAAAAAATAAAAATTCATATATCTAATATTTTCAGCAATTTTATAAAATTAATGTTTTGACATTTATATTGTAAAAAATGCTTGGCAAAGCGTAGAAAATGGCGTACATTTCGCTACATGGAATTACATGACAGGCAGGAAATGCCGTCTGAAAGGATTTTCCGGTCAGTCTTGCGATTGGTCGGGGGTTTCATCGGAAACGGTGAAACGAAAGTTTGCCGGCGTAGAGTTGAGCTACGCGGGCAAAGCCGCAGGCGAAAGCCTGTATTGTTTGTGAAGCGTAAATCTCTGATTTGAGGTATTGGGGCAATCCTGTGGGGGGTTGCCTCTTTTTTTATCCGCCTTTTAATGACACAATAGGCGCATCCGTTTTAAATACAAGGTGCTGTCATGACCACGATTTTGGCTTTCGATATTGAAACCGTACCTGATGTCCAGGGTATCCGAACATTGTACGAGCTGCCGTCCTCGCTGCCCGACGATGAAGTGGTGCTGTTTGCCCAGCAAAAACGCCGTGCTCAGACGGGCGGCGATTTTATGCAGCATCATCTTCATCAGGTTGTGGCGATTTCGTGCTGCATGCGTTGGGGGCAGGATAAAGTACATGTCGGCACCATCGGCGAGATGGATGACGGCGAGGAAGTGGTCATTGCTAAATTTTTCGAATTGATTGAAAAACATACGCCGCAACTGGTCAGTTGGAACGGCGGCGGTTTCGATCTGCCCGTACTGCATTACCGCTCCCTGATATACGGCATCAACGCCGCGCGCTATTGGGATATGGGCGACGGCGATTTCGGCGACAGCCGCGATTTCAAGTGGAACAACTACATCAGCCGTTATCACCAACGCCACTGCGATTTGATGGATTTGCTCGCGCTTTACCAGCCGAGGGCGAATGTGCCGCTGGACGATATGGCGAAACTGTGCGGTTTTCCGGGTAAATTGGGTATGGACGGCAGCAAGGTCTGGGAGGCGTTCCACGCGGGCAGGCTGAAGGAAATCCGCAATTATTGCGAAACCGATGCGGTAAATACCTATCTGATGTACCTGCGTTTCTGTTTGGTCAGCGGAAGATTCGACGCGGACGAATACGAAATGGAAATCAAGCGGATCAGAAACTATCTTTCCGTCCAAACAGAAGATAAACCGCATTGGGCAGAATTTGTCCAAGCGTGGAAATAGAAAAACTGCTGTCCGAAGGCGGTGCGCTTGTGCCTCCGTTTCGGTTTCAGACGGCATATGGTGGATTAAATTCAAACTGGTACAGCCCATACTATCCGTACTGTCTGCGGCTTCGTCGCCTTGTCCTGATTTTTGTTAATCCGCTTTAAAAGCTGTATCCGTGCCGTCTGAAACCGGTTTTCCTTATCAAACCAAACAATATTGAAAGAAAAAAATGAGCAAAACCGTCCGTTATCTGAAAGATTACCAAACGCCTGCCTACCGCATCCTCGAAACCGACCTGCATTTCGATATTGCCGAACCGCAAACCGTCGTGAAATCCCGTTTGACGGTCGAGCCGCAGAGGGTGGGGGAGCCACTGGTGTTGGACGGTTCGGCGAAACTCTTGTCCGTCAAAATCAACGGGGCGGCGGCGGATTATGTGTTGGAAGGTGAGACGCTGACGATTGCAGGCGTGCCATCCGAACGCTTCACCGTCGAAGTGGAAACCGAAATTCTGCCGGCGGAAAACAAATCGCTGATGGGGCTGTATGCTTCCGGCGGCAATCTGTTTACCCAGTGCGAGCCGGAGGGCTTCCGCAAAATCACGTTTTACATCGACCGTCCTGATGTGATGTCCAAGTTCACGACCACCATCGTCGCGGACAAAAAACGCTATCCCGTTTTGCTTTCCAACGGCAACAAAATCGACGGCGGCGGGTTTTCAGACGGCCGCCATTGGGTGAAATGGGAAGACCCGTTTGCCAAACCGAGTTATCTGTTTGCTTTGGTCGCGGGCGATTTGGCGGTCACGGAAGACCGTTTCACCACCATGAGCGGCAGAAACGTCAAAATCGAGTTTTACACCACCGAGGCGGACAAGCCCAAGGTCGGCTTTGCCGTGGAATCGTTGAAAAACGCGATAAAGTGGGACGAAACGCGCTTCGGCTTGGAATACGACTTGGATATTTTCATGGTCGTCGCCGTGGGCGATTTCAATATGGGCGCGATGGAAAACAAGGGTTTGAACATCTTTAACACCAAGTTCGTCCTCGCCGACAGCCGCACCGCCACCGATACTGATTTCGAAGGCATCGAATCTGTGGTCGGACACGAATATTTCCACAACTGGACGGGCAACCGCGTGACCTGCCGCGACTGGTTCCAGCTTTCGTTGAAGGAAGGGCTGACCGTGTTCCGCGACCAAGAATTTTCCGGCGACCGCGCCAGCCGCGCCGTACGCCGCATCGAAAACATCCGCCTTTTGCGCCAGCACCAGTTCCCCGAAGACGCAGGCCCGACGGCGCATCCGGTGCGCCCCGCCAGCTATGAGGAGATGAACAATTTCTACACCATGACCGTTTATGAAAAAGGCGCGGAAGTGGTGCGGATGTATCACACCCTGCTCGGCGAAGAGGGCTTCCAAAAAGGCATGAAGCTCTATTTCCAACGCCACGACGGCCAGGCCGTGACCTGCGACGATTTCCGCGCGGCGATGGCGGACGCGAACGGCATCAATCTCGACCAGTTCGCCTTGTGGTACAGTCAGGCAGGCACGCCCGTTTTGGAAGCGGAAGGCCGTCTGAAAAACAATATTTTCGAGTTGACCGTCAAACAAACCGTGCCGCCCACGCCCGATATGGCGGATAAACAGCCGATGATGATTCCCGTCAAAATCGGGCTGCTGAACCGCAACGGCGAAGCGGTGGCATTTGATTATCAGGGCAAACGCGCGACCGAAGCCGTGTTGCTGCTGACCGAAGCCGAACAGACCTTCCCGCTCGAAGGCGTAACCGAAGCCGTCGTTCCCTCACTGCTGCGCGGGTTCAGCGCGCCGGTACATCTGAACTATCCGTACAGCGACGACGACCTGCTGCTCCTGCTCGCCCACGACAGCGACGCCTTCACGCGCTGGGAAGCCGCCCAAACGCTCTACCGCCGCGCCGTCGCCGCCAACCTTGCCGCGCTTTCAGACGGCGTCGAGTTGCCGAAACATGAAAAACTGCTTGCCGCCGTCGAAAAAGTCATTTCAGACGACCTCTTGGACAACGCCTTCAAAGCCCTGCTTTTGGGCGTGCCGTCTGAAGCCGAATTGTGGGACGGCACGGAAAACATCGACCCGCTGCGCTACCATCAGGCGCGCGAAGCCTTGTTGGATACAATCGCCGTCCGCTTCCTGCCGAAATGGCACGAATTGAACCGTCAGGCGGCGAAGCAGGAAAACCAAAACTACGAGTACAGCCCCGAAGCCGCCGGCTGGCGCACGTTGCGCAATGTCTGCCGCGCCTTCGTCCTGCGCGCCGACCCCGCGCACATCGAAACCGTTGCCGAAAAATACGGCGAAATGGCGCAAAACATGACCCACGAATGGGGCATCCTGTCCGCCGTCAACGGTAACGAAAGCGATACGCGCAACCGTCTGCTGGCGCAGTTTGCCGACAAGTTTTCAGACGACGCGCTGGTGATGGACAAATATTTCGCCCTCGTCGGCTCAAGCCGCCGCAGCGACACCCTGCAACAGGTTCAAACCGCCTTGCAGCATCCGAAGTTCAGCCTCGAAAACCCCAACAAAGCCCGCTCGCTCATCGGCAGCTTCAGCCGCAACGTCCCGCATTTCCACGCAGAAGACGGCAGCGGCTACCGCTTCATCGCCGACAAAGTCATCGAAATCGACCGTTTTAACCCGCAGGTCGCCGCCCGCCTAGTGCAGGCGTTCAACCTCTGCAACAAGCTCGAACCGCACCGCAAAAACTTGGTGAAACAAGCATTGCAGCGCATTCGGGCGCAGGAAGGATTGTCGAAAGACGTGGGTGAAATCGTCGGCAAGATTTTGGATTGAGGCCGTCAAACAGAAAAAACAATGCTGTCTGAAACGATATTCGGCTTTCAGACGGCATTTTCGCTCCTTTTGTTTACAAAATCTTAAAATCCCTTACACTCAAACCCGTTCAAAACAAAACAAATATCCCGTCAACACACGCCGCAAAGGAGGATAAACCGTGAAACCGCTACGCAGACTGACAAACCTCCTTGCCGCCTGCGCCGTAGCGGCGGCCGCACTCATACAGCCCGCCCTCGCCGCAGAATTGGCGCAAGACCCGTTCATCAGGCAGAATATCGATCGGACAAATTTCGAACCAGGCGGCAAATACCACCTCTTCGGCGACCCGCGCGGCAGCGTTTCCGACCGCACCGGTCAAATCAACGTCATCCAAGACTATACCCACCAGATGGGCAACCTGCTCATCCAGCAGGCGGCAATCCAAGACAATCTTGGTTACACCGTCCGCTTTTCCGGACACGGATACGAAGAACACGCCCCCTTCGACAACCACGCCGGCCACAGCGCAAGCAAAGAAAAAGGCAACGTTGACGAAGGCTTTACCGTGTACCGGCTCAACTGGGAAGGACACGAACACCATCCTGCCGATGCCTACGACGGGCCCAAAGGCATCAATTACCCCAAACCTACGAGCGCACGAGACGAATACACCTATCACGTCAACGGCACAGCACGCAGTATCAAACTCAATCCGACCGACACCCGCAGCATCCGGCAACGCATATCCGACAACTACAACAATCTCGGCAGCAATTTCTCTGACCGCGCCGATGAAGCCAACAGAAAAATGTTCGAGCACAATGCCAAGCTCGACCGCTGGGGCAACAGCATGGAGTTTATCAACGGCGTCGCCGCCGGCGCGCTCAACCCCTTTATCAGCGCGGGCGAAGCCTTGGGCATAGGCGACATACTGTACGGAACAGGCTATGCCATAGACAAAGCCGCGATGCGCAACATCGCCCCCTTGCCCGCCGAGGGCAAATTCGCCGCCATCGGCGGCTTGGGCAGCGTGGCGGGCTTTGAAAAGAATACGCGCGAAGCCGTTGACCGGTGGATACAGGAAAATCCCAATGCCGCCGAAACCGTCGAAGCCGTCTTCAACGTTGCCGCAGCAGCCAAAGTCGCAAAGTTGGCAAAGGCGGCAAAACCGGGGAAAGCTGCGGTTAGCAGGGATTTTTCTAAATCCTACACCTGCTCCTTCCACGGCAGCACCTTGGTCAAAACGGCAGACGGCTACAAAGCCATCGCCCAT
>NZ_CATQFV010000048.1:0-360 GCF_958267435.1 Neisseria benedictiae | reverse complement strand
CAACATTAGCAGCGGCAACCGCCTCAAAGAATACAACGGCATCGAATACACCTACGACGCATTGGGCAACCTCATTTACCGCCAGCTGCCCGACGGCGAAAACCAATATTACCAATACGATTTAGAAAACCAACTCGTCCGCGCCGAAATCAAAAAGCCCGCCGGCAACACCGAGATCTGGGAATACGCCTACGACCCGTTCGGCAGACGCCTTTCCAAAGAACGCCAAGACAAACTCTCCTGGACGAGCACCGACCCCAAACGCACCCACTTCGTCTGGGACGGAACGCGATTACTTCAGGAGTACACCTACAAAGGCAGCTACACCTATATCTACACCGACCAAGACAGCTACGAACC